>DUKP01000002.1:559-4774 GCA_013329295.1 Candidatus Poseidoniaceae archaeon | reverse complement strand
ATTTCGCCTTGCTCTTTTGCCGATAGAACAAGACTAGATATTCTTGGGTCTACTTCATCGTTTTCTAACAATACTGCAGCCCATGCTTTAGCCGGTAAATCGTTTTGATAATCAACGAATGTATCATCTAATTCCCTTGCCAAAATTTGTTCTTTTTGGTCTGATGATACATCAAATTCATCCATTCTTGCCATGCGTTGACTATCTGTCATAGGTAAGTTTTCAAGGATTGACTGCCATTTTTCAGAGCTAATTTTTTGACTAGGAATATCGGTTTCCGGATACATTCTAGCCCCTCCTGGTAGAGGCCTCATTGGTGCAGTAGTGCCGTCATCGGGCGCGCCTTTCTTTATCACTACATTACGGACTTCTTGCGGAATTCTGTGCCAAGCGGCTCTTGCGCGTAATAGGACGCTTTCCAAGGCAAGTTCTGCTTGCCACTTAGGGGCTAAGCATAGCACAAATCCATCACTATTTGACAACTTAAGTGATGAACGTACGCTTTCTACATACTCGTCTTCAATACCGTATGCTGGCAATTCATCTGAATGGAATACACCTTTTACTCCAGCTAATTTTGCTGCCCCGGCCAGTTCTCTTCCAAGTCTTGGTAATTGAGCACCTTCAGAATCAACCGTTTTCGTGCCGATTTTCCCTGCCAATCCGGGTAATGGTAAAGCAAGCATTGTGAAAGATTGTTCTAAACCATTAACAACCATTTTTGATTGGCAATTTGAAAAATCTTTAGTCACATCAATTAATTCTAATGGCAATTTTTCTGCTACCTTTTGCTCTACCTGTGCCTCGATTTCACTATCGTCTTGACGCCTATCACTTGGCAGAGGGGGCAAGGATAACTCGGTTCGAAGAGTATTTGCCAATCGGTAAAAATGTAGTTGCCTAGCCATTTCTAACTTAATTATTCGAGGAATCCAATTTAGGTCTTGACAACCTTTAATCTCAATTCTATCGCCACAAGCAATTGAAACATTGAGATCTTGTCTAATACTTCCAAGTCCTCTACGAACTCGACGTGTCTGACGTAGTGTTCTACCTAAGGCAATTGAGGTTTCTTTAGCATGTTCTGGAGTTTGAACATCCGGTTCTGTTGCAATTTCGATTAGAGGTAGGCCCAACCTATCTAAATTGTAAATTACACACTCTCCTGAATCTGTTGCATAAGTGTCAAGTTTTCTTGCACTATCTTCTTCTAAACACAATACCGAGATGCCCACTGGAGCTGTGGTGGTTTGTAATGTACCGCCAGTCGAAATTAACGTAGTTCGTTGAAAACCGCTTGTATTCGAGCCATCAACAACTGTTTTCCGCATAGTTTGGAGTAAAGAAACTGGGTTTGCATCAAGTAATGCGGAAGTGGTTAGAGCGATTTCCAAAGCATCTGTGTCATGCGTCAAGGGAGGTTGGTCATCTAATTCTATCAAACCAGAATTTGGCGACTGAACATATTCAAATGAACGATTACGACGTGTTTCAAATCTAGCAGCAATGTCGATTTTGCCACCTTCGCCTCTAGCGGCTCGTAATTTTCGTGAAAATTTTGGCCAATCATCTGGCAAGGTTTCCATCGTAACATCATACAAATCCCCAGGTTGGCGGGAATGCAATTTTCCTGTTGCTAATTGCTGGTGAACCTCTATGCCACACATAAAGCCCAATTGGTTCGGGTCAAGGCTTTCCGCGTCAGAAATATCGCCTTCTGGTTCAGGAAAATGCGACTCCGCCATAGTTATCCCAGTAATTCATTATTCAAGATTGCAACGATTGTTATCTAAGGGTTTGAATTGTATCGTAACCTTTTGGTAACATCAATTTTCCATCTCTAACCATCTTCTCAATCATATCATCAACCTTACCTCTGTCAACATTATGGTTTTGCATTTCATTGTAAATATCAATACGATTGGCGTATTTTATTTTCTCGGTTGATCTTGATTCAAGATCTCTAATTGTATCAATTAAGATTCTTTCATGATTTCGTGCTGAAGCCTTTCTACCGGTTTGTAATGTTGTCTCATCAAAATTATCACCCATCAATTCGTTACGCCATGTTCTGGTTAGGCGAATTGCTCTATCGACGTCTTCAATATTTGCAATATCTGATAATCTAATCCTTGCACTAGCTTCAGCCATACGTGCAACCGCTTCAAGAGAACGTGCGGTAATAGAAACGCTATCCATTGACTCTCCGCCTTTCTTTCTAGTTTCTACATAAAACGAAACAATTCTATTTCTTGCTTCGTCATCAAGTTTAGGATGAATTGAACGCTTAGAGTATGCAATGTATTTTCTAATCAATTCCTTAGTTAGAATTTCATCACCCTCTTGTGATTTCTGGGTTGAGGAAGAAAGTTTTCTTGATGGGTCTGGTGCACTGCCTTGATTAACTAATAACTCACTAGTACCTAATAATCGATTGTTGATAATGTGCTGAGCGATTTTTGCATCACGATCTTGCTCTGCATTATCAGTTAATAGCCAGATTATATCGAAACGAGATATCAATGGAGGAGCAAGGTTGATTTGAGCGGTAAATGGGGTATCTGAGATTGGTTCAAATCGACCATTTTTGGGGTTAGCTGCTGCTAATACTGCACAACGAGTTCTAAGACTTGCATTTATTCCTGCTTTAGAAATTGATATCGTTTGTTGCTCCATTGCCTCGTGCATGCTTGACCTATCTGCTTCGTTCATCTTATCAAATTCGTCAATTGCTGCCAAACCAAGATCAGCGAGTACCAACGCACCCGCCTCTAGAGTCCACCTGCCATCTGCAGCAGAATCTTGCACTGCAGCTGCGGTCAGTCCTGCTGCTGATGCTGATTGTCCTGAAGTAAATTGGCCACGTGGAGAAATCTTCGACATGTAGTCTAACAACTGTGATTTAGCAACCCCAGGGTCTCCCATCAGAAGAATGTGTATATCCCCACGGTTCCTAGTGCCGTCTGGATTTAACCTGGCAACGCCGCCAAATAGTTGGAGCATTAGCGATTCTTTTACCCTAGGCATACCAAAAATTGAAGGTGCGATGCTTTTACTAAACAAGTCATAAATGTCTGAACGGCTGGCTAATTCTTTGATTTCTAACTCCTCGTCTTCAGTAATCACGATTTCCTCAAGAGGAACATTTTGACGCTCCAAAGAATGTATGCGCAAGAAAATATCGAATACTGGCGTATCCTTGCCGCCTTTTCTTTGCGAGCGAATAAACAATACACCATTGGCTTTCACTCTATCTCCAGGATTAAGTTTGCCTGCAATATCATGTTCTCCAATACAGATTATCCTCTCGGGCTGAATACCGCCTTTCAACTGTTCAGGGGATTCTTGAAGTTCAATAAATTGTGAATTGATTAATATTGATTCATCTTCTTGCAAGACGAATCTTGTTTGTCGCTTTTGTCTCCCGCAACCACCATCTATTTGTGAACATTCAAGCGGTTCAATCAATTCTTGTTCATTTGGTTGTTTTACTTCTGTTATATGGCCGCAAGAAGAACACATGAAGGAAGCGGAATAGATTCTTGGCCTTACACCGGAAATCTTGGTAGCAATAGCATCTATGGCAAGCATCATGCCGATATCATCAGCTCTAAGTTGAGAGACTGTTCTAATTTGGTCACTAGGAAGGTGAACTATTCTAACAAATGGATACATCGATGTATGGCCTTCATCTTGTAAGAATTGTCGAAGTGCTTGGTTTGCTGCTTGGAAATGTAAATCAGGGTGTGATAAAATATTTTGAGCAAATTCATCATCAAAACCTTCAATGATTCGATATGAAACTTCAAGAGATTGTTCGTCTGGCCATTTCTGTGCTAGATTGTGAACTGATTCGGCGTACAAATCTTGGATCATCGAAGTCCATCTTGCCGCTAAATCAAATTCTTGCAACATAAATATCACTAACCTACCGTGGTAGACTAACAGACTATTTGGTAACGGTTTATGATTGCTTCTATGAATTTGTTACACCCCTATGTTTCTACTGGAAGTATGGCTTACTCTACACCACATTTCTTAGGAAAAATCGCTTGTCCAGTGTAACTCTGCCGACCGTCGAACAAATCAGTAATGACGCCATGGACTGTTCATGCCCGAACATAGTTTTGCTCCTATTACTGGAAGTCTTGAACGAATAGTAGTTGATTCTGATTTACTTAGAAATCGCTTGGGAGACCCTACTGAAAGAGAAGT
>DUKP01000002.1:0-155 GCA_013329295.1 Candidatus Poseidoniaceae archaeon | reverse complement strand
CCATTTACTTCATCGGGCTTAGCCCGTGCAGGTTGGAAAGCCTTTGCTGAGACGCTTCCGCAAAGACATGAAAGATTGGTAAATCAAGGAAATATGTTGCCAACAATACTGGTTATGCCTGATTGTTTTACATCTCTGGGAGGGAATCAATTTGT
>DUKP01000109.1 GCA_013329295.1 Candidatus Poseidoniaceae archaeon | reverse complement strand
TCAAGACTATTGTTTCTTTAGAGAGTGAGCAATTCGATAAAGAAGAGAAAACCTTCCTTGAGGCATTGCTTGAACCGTTGCCTGGTGATGCAACTACTAAGGCGATTATACTAGCATTAACTGTACTTGTTATTTCGGTAATTTTCTTGTATCTAGTGGTCTCACTTAGAAGAAGTAACCGGGAAACTGAAGAATTAATTCTATCAGCCACAATAGAAACTAGTGAAGATGATGTCGAAATCATGGTCGATATTGAGGCGGATGATGATTCGGCTATTGCAATAAATTTGGATGCTGAAGAATTAGTAGTTAAATCAGTCGTTGAACCTAAACTTGAGGTAGTTGATGAGCCAGTGGAAACTCTCGAGCAATCCTTAGCTGCTAAAGCGGAGTCTGGAGAAGGTAATTCACGATTGGAGAGGCGAATGAAGCGTAAACAACAGCGTGAATTGGTTGAGATTACAGAAAAAATGCTTGCTAATGTACCACAACCTGCACAAGCTACACTACCTCCAATTGATGCCACTCTACCGCCGATTGATTTAGCAGAATTACCGCCACCAAGTGATACAGAACTTCCACCAATGCCATTACCAAGTATGCCAATCCCACAAAAGGAAGCAAATTGTCAAGAATGCTCAGCTAAATTTACTATCAAGGATTTGCGATTAACCAAAGTTAACTGTCCAATTTGTAATGCGGTTGTAGAATTGTAGGTGTAATTATGTGTGGTATTTTTGGCTACATGGGGCCCAAACAGGCTGCCCCTATTCTGTTAGAAGGGCTTCGTAGGTTAGAATATCGTGGCTATGATTCTTCAGGTATTGCATTAAAGAATGGCGACTTTAGCATTTACAAAAAAACCGGCAAAGTTGTTGAATTACAATCAATTCTTCCTAAGAAATTGCACGGTAATCTAGGAATTGCTCATACTAGATGGGCGACTCACGGTGGAGTTACCGACCCAAATGCACATCCACATTTGTCAGAGAATGGTAAAGTTGTGATAGTTCATAATGGGATTATTGAAAACTCGCGAACCTTGAGAAATTTGTTAAAAAAGAAAGGAGTTGAATTCAATAGTGAGACTGATTCTGAGGTTATATCTCATATTTTAGAATATGAATTAAACAGGGATAATTCTCCTACTGATGCATTACGAAGGACGCTGAGTAAGTTGGTTGGGACATGGGGTTTATGCGCAATTTTTCTTGAACATGATGTCATAATGTGCGCTAGAAACGGCTCGCCTTTGATTATCGGTCAAGGTGATGGTGAAGTATTTGTTTCAAGCGATCCTCACGCTTTGGCAACTCACACTCAAAAGGTTGTGTTCATGGAAGATGGTGATATAGCAACTTTGACTCGTAATGAAATCACAATGTCCAATATACATGGGGACTCTTTTGATACAGATATTACCGTAATTGAGGAAGAATGGAAAGAAGCAGAGCTTGGAGAATTTGAGCATTACATGTTGAAAGAAATTTATGAACAACCAGATTCATTACGTCAATGTATCAATGGAAGGCTTGACAGAATAAGAGGAAATGGTAGATTAGGTGGATTGAAATTAACTCCACTTGAATTGTCTAAATTACCACATGTTAGGTTGTTAGGTTGTGGAACAGCATATCACGCAGCAGAAATTGGTGGTTTATTAATCGAATCTCTAGCTAGAATTCCATCAGTAGCCCATATTGCCAGCGAATTTAGAACTAATGAGCCAGTGATAAATCCAAACGCTTTGCACTTTGCAATATCTCAATCAGGTGAAACAGCAGATACTCTTTCTGCGTTAAAAGAAATCCAACTAAAAGGTGGTTCAGTGCACGGAATCGTTAATGTTGTTGGCTCATCTATAGCCCGTCAGTGTGGTAAAGGAGTTTACATTCATTCTGGTCCTGAACAAGCAGTAGCATCTACCAAAGCCTTCTCAAATATGATTGCAGCACTAACGATATTTTCGATACAGGTGGCTCGGTCACGTTCATTGAGCAAAGAAAAAGGCAAACAGATCATTAATGGCTTACAACAAATACCTCACTTGATTGAAGAATATCTTGCTAACCAAGGGCCAATAATGGAGGCGGTTGAATTGGTAAAGGATGCGAAAAGTGTGCTTTTCTTGGGTCGTGGCATTTCTGCTCCAGTAGCTAAAGAAGGTGCTTTGAAGTTGATGGAAGTAGCATACATACCTTGCTTAGCATATCCTGCGGGAGAGATGAAACATGGACCAATCGCCTTACTTGAAGAAGGAAGTCCAGTAATTTTCATTGTTCCCAATGACCATGTTAAGGCTAAGTCTGTTTCTGCAATACATGAGTGTAGAGCTAGAGGTGCAAAAATTATATTGATACATGAACAAGGAGATGACATTTCTAAAGAAGGTGACATAAATATTGCAATTCCAAAAGTAAACAATTACCTTTCTCCAATGCTATCAGTGATACCATTACAATTGATTTCATATCATACAGCACTAGCGCTTGGATGTGATGTTGACAGGCCAAGAAATCTGGCAAAATCAGTAACAGTAGAATAATCACAACACAGTGAATCGTTGTTCTTCAACTTTCCAC
>DUKP01000048.1:3087-3398 GCA_013329295.1 Candidatus Poseidoniaceae archaeon | reverse complement strand
CACGGCACACACGTTGCTGGCTCTGCATTAGGAACAGGAGATTCCTCAAGGGTCCATGTTGGTACAGCGCCCGGAGCATATCTTGTTGATATCAAAGTGTTAACTGATGCAGGTGGAACTAATTCACAATATTCAGTCAATGGGATTCAGTGGATGATTAACAATGCAGATACCGATTGGGGTCATAACTCTTCGAGTAGAGGTATCCAAATTGGTTCTATGTCATTTGGTTCAGTATCATCTCCACTCAATCCTGGTGATGAGGGTGACAATGGTACAGGCGGTGAAGCAAGACTGATAAATAACGCTAC
>DUKP01000048.1:0-2705 GCA_013329295.1 Candidatus Poseidoniaceae archaeon | reverse complement strand
CCATCCCCAGCCAGTGCAGATATGGGCTTTGCAGTTTCTTCAGCCTCTGATTTTGGTACAACCAATCGAACTAATGATGGAATCTCGAGTTTTTCCAATTATGGTCCAAGGCTTGATGATAGTGATGATAATGAATGGGATGAACTCAAACCTGACATATCATCGTACGGTTCGAATATCATTTCTGCAACTGCCGCTACAGGAACATCCTTCCCTGGTGCGCCGAGACCGGAGGCTGATTCAGGTTATGATGAGAAAGATGGCACTAGTATGGCGACACCAATCGCTTCTGGAATAGTTGCTCTAGTTAGAGAAGCAGCGCCATCTCTCAATGCCTTTGAAGTAATGGATGTTATTCGGAATTCATCTGAACTTAGAGAAAAACCAGCAAACACTGTCTCGGACCGCTGGCATGAGAAGTGGGGATTCGGTCTAATCGATGCATCTTGTGCAATAGATTTCGCTCTTGACCAACCTTGTACTCCATTAGAGGATACTGGTGTAGTCAATCCACCTCCGAGTGGCAATGGTTCAGGAGACTATGTTTCCATTAGCCAACCGTCAAATGATACATGGTGGCTTGAAGGCGATACAGCCACAATTTCAGGTACTACTGATTTCCCTTCAAGTGAACAGTTTGATCAAGTTCAAGTACGTATAGCTCAGTTTTTAGAATCAGGAACTGAACGTGAATTGAAACCATGGACAATTGCTGGCGGCGAGATAGATGATTGGAGACTTAATGTCAATGTCTTAGAGGATTGGATTCAAGCAGATGAAGAGTATGTTATCGTAAGTGTCAAATTATTTGATACAGTTAATGAAGCTGAATCAAATATTGATTTTAGAGTGATAAACCTTGCAAGAATGAAAGTCACAATTGCTAGTCCAAACGTTGGCGAAAGTGTGAGTGGTATGGTTGAATTTAGTGGAACAGTGGATGGCATTCAACATGATTACATAGAATACAAAGTTGATAATGGTCAATGGGAATTTGCCACGGACTTGCCTGCTTTGGAGGTTGGTAGCCAAGATTGGTCATTCAATTGGGATTCCACAACAGTAACTGATGGTTCAACACGTCTTAGCTTTAGAATGGTAAATGAGTCAGGCGTAAAAACTGATGATATTCGTAGAACCATAGATGTTGACAATATGCCGGCTGCACCGGACTTCGTCTTTACCGGAGTAGTAGAAGTGTTGGATGAAGTTGGACTTCCTGTACAATCTGCGGTTGCTGGTTCAATATTGACGGTTAAATTCACAATAGAAAATGTTGGAGACTTAGATGCAGATGATGTATTCATTACTCTCAACGCACCGGGTGATGACTCAGATGTATATCCATCAGATATTACCATTTCAAATTTGGATGACGGCGATGAAGCAGAAATCACGCTCTATTGGTGGGCTACAGAAGTAGGAACTCACACAGTGACATTGTCGATTGATCCATCGATGAATTATGATGATCCAAATCCCGAAGATAATTCTTACAGTTTCTCTTTTGAGGTAGAAGAGCGACCAGTGGAGCCTAGATTACGATTTATGCAAGGCGCTTACCAAACAATTCCTCTAATTCCAACTCCTGGGCAGGAATATACCATTGTAGTAAGAGTTGATAATCTAGGACAAACTGATGCTACAGGTTTATCATTGACTCTTTATTCTGATGTTGATGGAGAGGGATGGATTGAAATCGGTCAAGATAACATTACCATAATTCCAGGTTCTGATTCAAGTTCTGGTTATGATGAAGCAAGATTTGCGATCCCTGAAAATCTCTCGATTGTTGGAGGAACCGATTTCCGAGTTTCTATGTCTGGTGACGGTGTTGAATCAGAATTCTCTGAACTTCGATTCACAGTAGTGGTTAATGAAGTTGGAATCGACTCTCCAGTTAGATTGAATTTACTATCTGGTGAATCTGTTATTGATTTCGTTGGCATGGAAGAAAGTGGATTACTGTTCACTACTGTTGATGGTGAATTGCATGTTCGAACAGTGACAGAATCATCTTCTGGAGCATGGGCGACTCTTGCAGATGTTAAGTTGGCTGATTCTTGGGCTGGGGAATTAACTGCTATCCTGCGGGATGATGGATTGGTTCATGCTGCTTGGACTGAGAATGTACTCAGTCAACAAGGATATTTTCTTTCCCATATTGCAATGACTTCAATCACCAGTGCTGGAGAGACTACGGAAAAGCAAACCCACATGCAAGCGATAAAACTCTCCGAAGGCAGATATTGGGGGCTAGACATGGCTAAGAAAGGCGATAGAATAGTTCTAGCAGGGTATCATCGGGACATAGCTACAGGTGGTTCATACAACGATATAACTTCGATATTCGTACTCATGTCAGATACACCATTGATACAAAGTTCTTGGAGTTCTAGTAATATTTTGACTAATATTGACATCAAACCATCGCAAGGAGACGCATTGGCAATTGCTCTTGGCGAGGAAAATATGCATATTCTCTACCAAGAAATCCGAGATGATGTAACTGGTATTGATCGTGTTGGGTTGATGTATGCTCATGGCAAAGAATGGAATCCATCTTGGTCATTCCAATATTCAGTTGGAGATTTTGCCTCTAATGCTCAGTTAGAAGTTTATCAGAAAAATGACCGAGATGTACTTGCTGCAACATGGGTAGAAGGCTTTGGTGGTGAGTCTAAGATCGCTTACGTAATAACCGA
>DUKP01000175.1 GCA_013329295.1 Candidatus Poseidoniaceae archaeon | reverse complement strand
TTTGGTTGGTTTTAGTCGTACTTGGCCATACCCTGCCTGGAGTTATAATACCAACAAATTGGGCAAATGACACAGCAAAAATGGTAGCGGGCTGGATGCTTTTAACTTCGGTTACCCTGATTTATGCTGCAGTTTGTTTAGACGGTGAGGAACAGGCTCGACTAGCGCTTGTAATAGCTGGACCAGTTTGGATTTGGTTTGTAGTGTGTATATCTCAAGGGTTCGAGTATACCTTGGGTAAGGAACCTCTGACAATGAATTGGAAACAAAATGCTCCGCCACTAGTACTTTGGGGCATGGTTGCATTAACAGGGCTGTTGGAGTCTGGTTGGATTTAAGAATTAGAAAGGTGATCTAGATGGAACAATTAAAGAAAATACTGAACCCTAAAATTTGGCTCCTTATTGTTGCTTTTGGACATACTCTGGCCACTATTCTTCCTGTATTGAGCGATAAAGGAATCAACATGGAGGAAATAGAAGTTGAATACGCCGTTTGGCGAATTGTATCAATGATTCTCCCAATGATATTCATTGCATTCATTTTTACCAAGGAAATTCAGGCAAGATTGGCAACTGCCATTGCTGGACCGGTCTGGGTTATGTTTGTGGTATGGATATTAATGGAAGGATTTGAAACACTACTCATTCCACCATTGGTTCTGTGGGGTCTTCTCGCATTAAGTGGATTACTGCATGGCAATTTTCAAAATTTAATGTCTAACGAATAACCTTGTATTCCATTCAAATGGTTAAGTCTATGATTTTGGCACTGCATAATTGACGCGGCGCGATTATATAGGGGAGTTTTCTCGGCAAGATGCCCACGTCTGTGAGCATGGAGTTGAAATAATGCCGAAACCTTGGACCTCCCATCTAATTAGAGATGCTCTTGGAGTTAAGAAGTGTAACGGTAGTATGGAGGCCGCGACCGAAGACCTACCTTTGGAAAAGGCAATTGAGGTTGCCAAGAAGAAGCATGGCGAAGGTCATCTGACCGGTGCGGACTTGAAAGCACAAACACGCGAAGTTATCGGAACTTGTGTGTCAATGCGTGTCAAGATCGACGGTCATTGGGCGAATGAGGCGCTCGCAATAATCAGTAAAGGAGATTGGGACGAGCGCTTTGTTTGAATTCACGGACCGCAGGAGAGGATAAAACCTCGTGGACTGCAGGGGTGAGGTAATATGGAAGAGAAAATTAACCAAGCAATAAAGGACGCACTGGAGAACGCTCCAGAGAGAAAGTTCGTCGAATCTGTTGACATTTCGTTTACCATAAAGGATGTCGATTTGAAGAACCCAAACAACCGTATCAAGGAGGAAGTGAGACTTCCTTCAGGTCGTGGTAAAGAATTGAAAATTGCAATGTTCGCTGCCGGAGAAGCCGCAACCAAGGCTAAGGATGCAGGAATAGACGTAATAACTCCTCAAGAAATTGAAGAATTAGGCGGTAAGAAAGGGAAAGCAAAGAAAATTGCAAACTCCTATGATTTCTTCCTTTCAGAAGTCCCTCACATGGGTCTAATTGGACGATATCTTGGTGTTGTTTTAGGTCCAAGAGGCAAAATGCCAAGACCAGTTCCTCCTACATTGGATCCTTCAGTTATCGCTGCAGGTCTAAAATCAACAGTTATTGTCAAGTCAGGCGACAAGATGACTTTCCATGCAGCAATTGGTACTGCAAAGCAAAGCCAAGAAGAATTATCTGCTAATGCAATGGAAATTTTCAATCGTGTGATTTCTAAGTTGGAGCGTGGAGTTGGTAACATCCGTTCACTATACATCAAGACCTCAATGGGTCCTGCTCAAAGAATCGAGGTGATCAATTGATTCCAAAAGTAATGCCTTGGAAGAAAGATACTGTTGCTGATTTAGTGTCTTTGCTAAAGAGCGGCAATACAATTGCTGTAATCGATATTCACGGTGTTCCAGCAGGTGCTATGATTGGCATGAGAAAAGATCTACGAGCCTCAATGAACATTCAAGTTGCAAAGAAGCGCTTGATGAAAATTGCTTGGGAACAGTGTGGGTATGATTATGAACACCTTGAAGCATTGTTCAAGTCAGCAGTTCAACCAGCTCTAGTTTCTACAGCAGAGATGAACTCTTTTGGTTTGTTCACTGAACTAAAGAAGACTGAAGCCGGTCGAGCAGCAAAGCCTGGTGATATTGCACCATACCAAATCGTTGTTGAAAAAATGGATACTGGTATGCCACCAGGTCCTATAGTTGGTGACCTAAACTCAGTAGGAATTCCTGCTAAAATTATGGGTGGCTCGGTTCAAATTCAAAAGCGCACCGTCATTTTAGAAGAAGGCGAAGTATTCGAAGGCGAACTTGGTATGATGCTGTCAAAGATTGGCATCAATCCAATTGTTACAGGTTTGAAACTTTGTGGAACTTTAGAAGACGGAGTTCTATTCGAACCATCCACTTTAGATCTTGATTATGATCAATTCAAATCCGACCTAATAAGTTATGCTGCAGGCGCATTCAATCTTGCTTGCAACATTACATGGTTTACAAGTCAAACCATGCCTACCCTGGTCGCAAAAGCCAGCAGCGAAGCACTCGCTGTGGCGGTCGAAGCAGCAGTTGTCAACGATACAACTGCTCCACATATAATCGGCAGAGCAAACCGTGCTGCATTAGGCATCGCTGGTTCGCTATCTGCTGAAGCACTCGATGACGAACTGGCAGCAATGCTAGGCGCAGCCGCAAGCGCTGCAGCCGCAGCACCTGCCGCTGTCGAGGACGCTTCTGAGGCTCCAGCCGAAGCCGAAGAAGAAGAGGAAGAAGAGGACGCCGGATTTGGCGGACTTGGAGATCTATTCGGTTGAAAATGAGGTGAAAAAATATGGAATATGTATACGCTGCTATGTTATTGCACGCTGCTGAAAAAGACATTGATGAGAAGGCTGTTGGCGCCGTTTTGAAGGCTGCCGGCGTAAAAGCTGACGATGCTAGAGTGAAGGCACTTGTTGCTTCACTTGCTGGTGTTGACATTAGTGAAGCCATGACCCAAGCTGTTGCTGCACCTGCTGCCGCTGCTCCTGCAGCCGGTGGTGCCGCACCTGCTGCTGCCGCTGAGGAAGCCCCTGCTGAAGAGGAGGAGGAAGAAGATGACGGTGGCGGTTTCGAAGGTCTAGGCTCTTTGTTTGGCTGATCAAGACGGAAACCAATCCGATTTACCCTTGCCAGAGTAGGCGAGAGCATATCGACGCGGTTCATCGGTCTTATCAGGGAGGCCTCGTCCAGTGACGGGCCGTTAGCTGAACCGTGCAGAAACTGACAATGGTCAGTTATTGGAAGCATTCATGCACTCAGTGCCGAAGGCATAGTCATGGTGCGAAAGGCAACTACCGATTTGGAAGTTAGTGTTTCACCAGTACAATGTGTCAAAGCATTTAGAAAACTCATTGAGGAAATTGGGTGGCAGATTGAACGCCATGAAGGTGCAAGACTTGTCGATAGATTCGCCATAATTGTTCCAATGGCACAATCGACTAGAACCATTGGAATAAAAATTCTAGATGGGCCATTGCGAGGTCTTGAACTCGCTTGTTGGTCAGAAACCAGAGGCTCACACGGGGCAATAAATATCGCATCTTTCCTGCTCCCAGGCGGTCCAGATTTACCGATCACCAAATCGCTGATTGAAAATTGGGTTGCAATCCTGCCTCGCTGTCCATGGCGCTGGACATTTAGTGAACGTTCACAAGTAGGATACTTACTTCCAGTATGGCGTAAAGCAAGAAAAAACTTCAATGCTTTAGGCTTTGATACCTCGAAAAAAGGGTGGCCATACACTGCGAAAACAGTTTGGCCTCCCAAAGAACTCGAAGAAGAATAATTTTTTTTGAAAGGGGTAACAAATAAACCGGAGAAATTCCGCCTCCCCTTTAGGGGAGGCGTTACGCTGTCGGTAAAATCGTCGATGAAAATCAAAACTTCCCTGTTTATTGTTTTCCTGATGATTTCCATGACTTGGTCTGCAGGAATCAATGAAATAGTCTCAAAATACGAACCTATAGACCGACTTTCTGATGGTACTTCGTTTGAAGCAAATGCTGGCTGTGACACATTTACAAGAGTTGCAGGAACTCCGATTTATGTCGACCCAATCAATGGTTCAGCTACATGGTCCGGGACGGTTAACTGTCCAAAAAACAGTTTGAGTGAAGCGGTTTCAGCAGCCGTTGCAGGCGACGAAATTATTCTTCAATCTGGCAATTACCATGACAATGTAACAGTGGATAACTTAGACAATCTAATTATCCGTGCTGCGGATGGAGCAAATGTGGTATTTGACGGAACAAAAAGCATAACTGGTGATATGGCTGCAACTTGGGGTACTGCCGATGGGTCTGGAATTCAAACAGTTACTTTGAGTGAGCCAGGTTGGCAATTATTCTACAATTATGATGAGCAAGTGCCTGCTCGTTGGCCGAATGCCGCATTTAGTGATGGCTCGGTTTTTGACCGAGATAATAACTGGGCACACGGCACAATGTCGGCTAGATCTATCGATAATACCGACAATGATGGCAATGGTTTTCCTGACGTAGGATGTTTTGCCGGTGAAGAATTATATCTCGATGGTAGCACTTGGAAATGTGTTGATTACGGCAACGGCGTGATGGAAGATGATTCAACCTGTTGTGGCAATCACTCAGGTTTAGTTGCAGCTGGAATTAATCCAGTTGGGGCAATTGCCATTCTCAACGTTGCATCTTTCCGTTCATACAGCAGAACGGTCAACACATGGGATTCTATCACAGGCACATTCACTTATGACACAGTGCCAAATTGGAAAATCAAAGAACACGCTTACATGCTTGAAGGCAAGCGAGAATTGATTGATGTTGATGGAGAATGGTGGTTTGATAATTCCAATAACGAGTTACATTACAAAACACCATCTGGCCAAGATGCTAACAATCTAGATTTACGAGTCAAGACTCAGCCCTATGCAATTACCGTAACCAACTCGGATGGAGTAACCATTCAAGGCATTGATTTCTTTGGCACCACAATCAATGTCAACAATTGCGATGGGTGCTCATTTACCAACTCGACACTCGAATATCCAAGTACCTCAAAGCGTGGTTTGGGCATTGCAGGAGAAGATGTTGATGACAGGTGGGCAACACGATTTTATCGCAGCACAAACACCTTTGTTGACCAGATTTCAATAGTTTATACCGATGGAACAGCTATTGAATTCCACGGTTCAGCTGGCCAATCAAATAATAATACAATCAATAATTCGTATTTCCACCACATAGACTGGTCGGTTACAGATTTACCAGGGTTGATGGTTTCAGTCTTTGAAGGCGGTAGAGATTTCACCTTCTCTAACAGCACAGTTAGCCTAACTGGTGCATCAGCAACCTTGTCTCTAGGTGATGCACCTCAAGTTTGGTACAATGAGGTTTGGGGCACTGGTTATCTACAAAGTGATGGAGCAGTTGTTCAGATGATGCAAGAAGAGCAGAGTGATGCTAACATCGCCTACAATTGGATTCATGATACTGACAAGTATGGAATTAGAATGGACGGCCCAATTGGCGGTTCAAACAACGGCCGCAATGCAACGGTACACCACAACGTACTGTGGAATGTTAGCGGTGCGTTGATGGTTAAAGGCGACTACCATGAAGCAACCAACAATACTGTCTTTGGCAGCGATGGCGGTAAAAATCACATCATCGTGCTTTACGAAAATGGTGCAGGAAATGAGAACTCAGTTATTTGGAATAATGCAGCAGACTCTATTGCTGCACATCGGGCAAATGACATTTGGAACAACCCTCTTCAAGACGATACCTTTGGTATGAATTGGAATGGCTATACAAATGGTTATGATGAATCAATACAAGCCCGCAATCAACATTCTTGCGCAGTTTATGAAAACGGATCTTTGTACTGCTGGGGCAGAAATAACTACGGGCAACTCGGTTTGGGCCTTATATCCAATCAAGAATTAACACCCCAATTTGTTGATGTTGGTGCTGGAAAAACTATTGCCATGATGGAATCAAGCGGTTCAGGAAACCAAGCATCGGGAATATTGACTCACACCTGTGCCGTTCTCAACGACGGCCAATTATTGTGTTGGGGGAATAATGATGACGGCCAACTTGGCATTGGGAACACTACAGCCGGAGGCGTTTGGGTTCCTACAGCCGTAGATTTGGGTTCAGGCCGCAAAGCGATAAGTATCGCACTTTCTAACGGGGCATCATGCGCTTTGTTAGACGACCAATCAGTAAAATGCTGGGGCAAAAATAACAAAGGACAACTTGGATTGGGCAATACATCCTCAAATGATGTTCTAACTCCACATCTAGTAACCTTTACCGGCACAAGTAAGCCAGTGAAACTTTTCGGTGCATTAACAGCATTTTGCGCACTCATGGATAATGGTTCAGTGGCTTGCTGGGGAGGAAATAATGAAGGACAACTTGGACTAGGCGATTTGATCGACCGAAATACACCAACTTATCTAACATTGCCAGCGGATCGCCAAGTCACTTCCATGGATATTGGGAAAAATTTCATCTGCATGTCTTTCGATGACGGCACAGTGGGTTGTACGGGTGACAATAATATGGGTCAACTTGGAATTGGAAATTTACCTGATGAATTAACTTTGACTCTCACACAGGATTTAGGAGACTATGCTTTGTCAGTAGATACGTCACAGCATGGAGCATGTAGTTTGCTTGTTAATGGTAGTATGATTTGCTGGGGATATACAGTTGACGATGTATTCGGTGTTGGATATACTGGAACTTTCACACAATCATCCGTTCCAAGTCTATTCCCACTTATTGATTCTGCAAGAAATGTTGCCACTGCTTCGGTAGGCTACACCCATACTTGTACTATTCTTGATGACCAATCAGTATCTTGTTGGGGCAATAACGTTCGAGGGCAATTAGGATTGGGTAATTTTTCTTCAGATTCAGTTCATGACCCTGATACACTTACTAGCCTTGACCCGCTTCGTAAAGGTACAGTAGAGCAACAACTCGTTGATCCAGACAACCGAGATTTCAGGCCAAAGTGGGGCTCACAACTACACGTTCTTGGCGCTGGTGCTTATGACGCAGATGATTCAAGCACATGGGTGCCAGGAATAGACTGGACTTATGTGGCGTTATCAAGTCCAACTGTAGGTTGTACTCATGAAGGTGCGCTAAATTATGACAGTAGTGCAGAATTTGAAGACGGCTCATGTTACTACATTACTATCACGCCAAGTACGACCAGTGCGGAGTTATCGGCGACAACTCCAATGACGCCAATCACTATCTCAGCAACAACATCCTATGTTACTAACACCTCTTCACAACCATTCTACCATGCAATTAATGATGTGCATCAAGACGCTGATATAGCGATTGATAGTAATGGCAACTCGCACATTTGTTACAGAACAGCAGATAACGGTGGTAACTTATTCTACATGACCGATGTCACAGGTTCTTGGGCATGGGAGGGTGTACACGCTTCAAGTGCTAATCTCGGATTAGAATGTAGTATTGCCATTGATTCTAACGACGTCATACATATTGTTTATCATCAAGTGAATAACATGAATATCAAATATGCAACAAGGGCCATTTCTCCTGACGGCTCAATATCTGGAGATTCAACATGGACTAAATCTAATATTGTCACACTTCCTGAAGTAGGAAGTTATATTTCAATGGACATCGCTGAAGATGACACATTGTATATGTCTTATTTCCAAGGTCCGCCAGAAGGCCAAGATTTACTTTGGAGTAAGAAAGCCCCTGGTGGTTCATGGGTAAATAAAGGAGCAATTGACACATCAGGTAATACCGGCAGGTATAATTCGATTGTTTATGATGAACTAAATTCAGCAGTCCATGTATCTTACAAGCGAGGAGATACCAATAATTTGAGGCATGCAGTCAATGAAGGCTCAAATACATGGGTTAAGCAAAATGTCGACGTCTCCCAGTCAACTAACGGAGACACATCAATAGCTATCGATTCAAATGGCTATGTCCATATTGCATATTCCAATAATGGTGGCTCAAAGGTGCTTTACTCCACCAATGCTGCAGGATCAGGATTTGTCACAACGGTTGTAGATCAAGGTGCAGATGCTCACTCAGGTTTGTCGATGCGACTAGACAAAAATGACAAGGCGCATATTGCATATTACAACGGCAATGGAGGCACATTGAACTATTCTTCAAATGCTCAAGGTCCATGGATAAGTCAAATTCTTGATGGGCAATCCTCAAATGTTGGAAAGGGAGTTGAATTGGAATTAGATACTAATGGAGATTTATTCCTCACATATCTCAACGATGATAATGATCAGAGAAAGGTAGGTAAATTCCGTAGCCTAGCCAATACAGAAACCTATGAAATCCATCCAGACTTACCTTCTGGATTGTCGTTTGGCGCCAATAATGGAACTATTTGGGGGACTCCTACTGAAGGATTCGCTGCCATAGATTATACGATTTATGCCAACACAACTACTCAATCTGCAACAACATCAGTTCAACTTATGTCGATGTGGCAAGTTGAGCCAAGTGTTGCTGGCGTTGAGATAACACAAGACGACACCATTACTCCAATCACTTTCAATTGGACCGGTTGGTCATCGAGTGTGCAAAACAGTTCGAGTGCGGCATATACTGCTGGCCAATCTGGTTATTACAATAGCATAGTCACCGATACTAACAACAAAGTGCACATAGTTTCGTATCGTGCAGGCTCGAAGGAGGACCTAAGATATACCACCAATGAATCTGGCTCGTGGGTTACCACAACCATTGATTCAGATATGCGAGTAGGCCAGTATTGTAGCATTGCGATTGATTCATCCGATGGTCTTCATGTGTCTTACCACAGAAATGAGGGCAATGACTTGAAGTATGCATACAAGGCTTCAGGTTCTAATTCTTGGTCAAAGGAGACCATAGATAGTAGCGGAGGGAGATATACCTCAATTGCTATTGACTCTAATGATAACCCGCACATCTCATACCGCGAGAGTGGTGGACACTTAACCCATGCGACATGTTCGAATAATTGTTTGAGTGCTACATCTTGGTCATTCTCGCCAATTATCACAGGGGTTAACGTTGAGTGGAACTCAATTGCTATTGATTCAAGCGATCACATACATGTCGCCATGTACGATGCCACTTCAGATTACTTGCATTATGCTACTGATACGTCAGGTTCATGGGTTGGTTCAAATCTAAAAAACATATCCAATGCAGGCGGAATGGCTTTGGATATTGCGGTATCTCCAATTACTGATGAGCCAGGAATATCATATCTTAATGCTCACACTGATGATTTAGAATACAAAGTGTATGACGGTTCTTCTTGGTCTACCGAAGTAGTTCACTCTTCAGGCAGTGTCGGAAGATATAATTCCCTTGCTTATGATTCTCAAGGTTCGGCACATATTTCATACGAAATGAATGGTGCTGCGTTTGATGATTTATGGTATGCTACCGATGCCACTGGTTCATGGCTCATAGAAGGAATATATGTTCATCCAACTGATAGAACCGGTTTGGATACCGCAATCACAGTAGATGCTAACGACGATATACACATAGCACATCGTAACACTGTCAACAGTGGCAACCTTTACCATCAAACTGTTCAGGGTTATATTTCTGGTTCATCAACACGCTCAGCATTGTCTGGCGCAACGTGTACTTTCTCACCTTCTTTGCCAACTGGTCTTAACGTGGAAGACGGGACATGTACGATTTCAGGAGCACCGACCATACCACAAGTCAACACTACTCATACTATTACTGCAACCTCATCTACCGGTTTGTCTTATACCGGACAGTTCTACCTAAATGTGCTTGCTCAAACCCCAGTAATCTCTTACTCCGGCTCTCCGTTCACCTATACCAAAGATGTAGCGATCTCTACACTTACTCCAACCAATACTGGCGGCGCTGCTACCTCTTGGAGCATCTCTCCAACCGAACCAACAGGTCTTACTTTTGATATTTCAACCGGAGAACTTACTGGAACACCTACTATTTTGCAAACCACTCCAGTAACTTATACAATTTCTGCAACCAATACTGGGGGCACAGATTCAACAACAATTTCTATTTCAGTCGTTGATGCCTTACCGAGTATATCTTACTCAACAACTACTTTTGATTTGATTGTAGGTGAGGCAATGACTCCTATTACTCCGTCCAATAGCGGTGGTACAGCAACCTCTTGGAGTATTTCTCCTACTGAACCAGCCGGTCTTAATTTCGATACAGCAACAGGGGAATTATCTGGAACGCCAACCGTCGAGTCCGCATCTCAAGCGTATACTGTGACAGCGACAAATTCTGGTGGCACTGATACTGCAACACTAACCATAGAGGTGCAAGTATTTGCCACACTAACCTCTAGTGTTGATGGAATATCAAATGTACCAAATTCAGCGATTACTCCAATTACTTTCACTCATACAATTAACGGTGATACCAGTAGTCCGGCGTGGACTACGGGAGTTTCAGCCAGTTCTTCCCAAGTTATTGCCGGTTCATTTACTAAAGGAAATGATATCGCTCAAGGTCCAAATGGTGCAATGGCTATTGTCGGTTATGAATCGATATCAAAAGATATGAAATTGGCATATTACTACGATGGTAGTTGGACTACATCTGTTATTCAAAATTCAGTAACCGATTTAAAGTATCCAAGTGTAGGAATTGATTCGAATGGCGTGGTGCATATCGTTTACTTAGATATGGCAAATGATGTTTTACGCTACGCTACAAATTATAGTGGCACTTGGCAAGTAATAGATCTCCATGCTACATTAGGTAATGATGATGATGTGGGTAAAGGATGGATTGCTGGTACAGATCTAGCAGTAGATTCAATAGATAACTTGCATATTGTTTACTCTACTAAGAATTCAGCAAATACCATGTATACAATAAATTACACAACTAATCAAGGCGGTAGTTGGTCTTCTACTATGATTTCAGATGTAACTAAAAACGCCTTTGACCCGGCGATTGCTCTTGATTCAAATGACAAAGCACACGTTTCATATTTCCGAGAAACCGGTAACAATTTAGTTTATGCAACTAATGAAGGGGGCTCATGGACAAGAGAAGAAGTTGCAATAACCTTGAATCAAGGCAAATACTCATCAATTACTGTAGATTATAATGATGTAGTTCATATTTCTTTTATCAAAGATGATGGTAATAATGACGTTAAATTAGCCTCAGGCAATTCAGGTTCATGGTCAGTTTCACAGATTCAAGGCAATCCAGGCACTGGCGGAACCGACGGCGCCTTTTATACAAGCATTGCAGCAGATTCTAACGGCGATTTGCACATTGTTTATGCTAAAGATAACTGGAACTACAACTACATTTTGGAATATATGACTAACTCCAGCGGTAGTTGGAATAAATTAACACTATCTTCTGACGGAGGAACATTCTGTTCAATTTCAATCGATTCAAATGATGACATCCACATTGTTCACGGTGATGTTGCAATAAATACAGAATTAGAGTATGCCACAGCCTCAGGTTCGGGTAAAGGAGTCAAGCAACATACTACTTGGCAAATTAGTCCAGCTTTGCCTGATGGATTACATATGAATTGGCGTAATGGTACAATTAGCGGCACCCCCACATCGATTTACAGCAATACTACTCATACAGTTTATGCAAATATTAGTGGCAATTCTGTTTCCACTATCATTTACCTAGAGTTCCAAATAGAAGCTCCAGATATATCCTATACTCAAAACGACCTCACTCTTACCAAAGGTACTGCAATGGGTGCCGTTTCGCCAACCAATAATGGTGGTGCAGCAGATTCGTGGGCGATAAGCCCATCATTCTCTAATGGACTCAATTTCGATTCATCAACAGGAGAGATTACTGGTACTCCAAACACACTACAAACAAGAACAGAATATACAATCACGGCAACAAATTCTGGTGGAACCTCAATTACTTATGTCAATATTACCATCAATGATGTAGTGCCTGCAATATTTTATCTTACAGACCAATTCGAGTTAACCAATGGCACTTCAAGTCTTTCTGCTTCACCGTCAAATTCAGGTGGGCCAGTCATCACTTGGTGGATTTCTCCTAGCCTATCTAATGGCCTAAACTTCGATAACTCAAATGGTGTGATTTCTGGTACACCAACCGAACTTCGCCCAACAACAATGTATACAATTACAGCAACAAATAGTGGTGGTTCATCAGTAGCTTATGTCAACATTACCGTGACAGACTCAGCCCCAAGCATTTCATATACGCCTAATGTATTTGATTTAACGATAAATGCTGCAATGTCACCAACAGCAACACCAAACAACATTGGCGGAGCAATACCAACACGTATTATTGACAATCCAACAACTCAACAACAAAATTCAATTGCCATCGACTCACAAGGTTATCGACACGTGGCCTATAAGAAAGCTAATGACTTATACTATGCAACAGACAAAACAGGTGTTTGGGTCGACACTCTTGTAGACACTACTCTAACAGTAGGTCACTTCGCTGATATTGCAATCGATTCCAATGATAATGTACATATTTCGTACTATGGTCAGTCAATTACTGGTTTGAAATATGCTACTGATGAAAGTGGCTCTTGGGTGGTAACAGTTATTGATGATACTGCTGATGTTGGATTTGAAACTTCTATTGGCATTGATTCAAGTGATAAAATACATATTTCATATTATGATGAAACCAGTGAAGATCTAAAATATGCATCCTGTTCAAGCACTTGTTCATCTGCATCTTCGTGGGTCCTTTCAACATTATACGCAACGGGAGACACTGGAAAACAATCAGAATTAATGATAGATTCTTCAGATAACATTCACATTGCCTTTTACGATCGTGGAATTGAAGGTCTAATGTACGCTACTGACCAATCAGGAGCGTGGGTAATCACTGTGGTCGACAATACAGGGGGAGCATCTGGTACAACTGGAGGCCAACCATCAATTGCTATGGATTCTACTGGTACAATTCACATTGTTCATCGTGATGTAGATGCTTTGGGAATAAGGCATTCCACCTGCTCCAGTACTTGTTCTTCTTCTAGTTCGTGGAGTAACTCGGCTCTCGAATCTGCTGGAAATGTCGGTCAGCAATCATCAATGGTAATTGATTCACAGGACCATTTGCACGTTACTTACTATGATAATGGCAATTCAGCGCTTCGCTATGCCACAAATACCTCAGGTTCATGGGTATTTACTAATTTAGACACTGAGGGAAGTGTTGGACTTTTCTCTAGCATTGCACTTGACACCGATGATAATATTCATATTTTATATTCTGATTTGACCACTCCAGCACTAAAAATCGCGACTCTTTCAGATGACGGAATGTTTGGTTACTCAATTAGCCCAGACTTGCCTAGCGGACTTAGTATTGATGCAGTAACTGGAGAGATTTCTGGAACTCCAACTGTACTTTCTGCCTCTACAGTTTACACAATTACGGCGATAAATAGTGGCGGAACAACCACGACAACAATTACTCTTGCAGTAAATGATGTACCTCCTTCGATTAGTTATCCATTCCCTTCGTATATTTTTACCAAAGGCCAAATGATCTCCACAATTCATGCCACCGCTACGGGCGGCGAAGCAACAAGTTGGGAAGCGAGTGATTTACCCGCTGGCTTGTCAATAGATGCAGTTGACGGATATATTTGGGGAACGCCTACTAGTATTACCCCTACTACAACTTATACGATTTGGGCTAATAATTCAGGCGGTTCCGCTTCGACAACCATAACGATGACAGTAAACGATGTCGTACCAGGCACATTCTCTTACAGTCCAGTTGATATGGATTTGACCCTCAATCAAGCAATGGCACCTAACACCGTCTCGCCGGGCGGCGGGGCAGTTACAAGTTGGGAAATTGAACCAGACGTACCAAATGGCCTCAACTTTGGCTCTAACAACGGCACAATATGGGGCACACCAATGGTCTTACAAATCTCACCAATTACCTACACGATCTGGGCAAACAACACTGGCGGCTCATCCTCAACAACTGTGACAATAACCATTATCGATGATGCTCCTGGGCCATTCGAATACATCCCTGAGAACAACACCATCACCAACAACTCACTGGTTCACCTCGCACCATATTTCATCGACGCCACATCAGGTAATGGTTCAACCTGGCAGGTTGCTACGCAAAACAATCCAGGTGTGAATTTCGAACTGGTCGTGAATGACATCATATACTTCGATGCCAACCAAAACAAGCGTCTTTACGCCTTCAATCCAGTAAATAACACGGTTTGGCAAGTCAACAGTTCACTTACCGGTGTCGGCCAATATATGGCCTATGCAATTGATGACGTGCTCTACTTTTCCGCTTTCGGGGCAGGTCTTGGGAACGAATTTTGGGCATACAACACCACGAACAATACGGCATGGCAAGTGGCCGATATCAATCCAGGGACCGGTTCAAGTAACTCCGGCAATTGGTTAAATGAGCTGAGTGGGGAGTTGATTTTCTTCCGAGCAAACACAGGTTCTGCATGGAAATTACATGTTTTCAATGCCAGTAATCAAACCGTCTGGGAAGTTTCACATTCTTTCTCCCAACAATTCGGATACTCAGGATCCTCAAAACTTCTGAGCAAAGCCATTGGTGACACGCTGTATTTTGCTGCCAAGGATTCATCTTCACCACATTATGAACCGTTTGCGTACACCGTATCCAACAACACCGTTTGGATGATTGCTGACATCTAC
>DUKP01000054.1:541-6127 GCA_013329295.1 Candidatus Poseidoniaceae archaeon | reverse complement strand
GCCAATGGATGTATTCATTAGTGCGGGAGAAACTATCTTCATCACTTTGACTCAAACCGGTGAGGATTATGTTCCGTCATCATCTGCCGTTGGTGGTTATTCAGTTGATTGGAGTGCCTCAACTCTAACATTGCCAATAGTAAAGCGCACCTGTGAAGATTTATTCCAAGCCCCAATGCAAGTATATGGTACCGAAGATGCTGGCGTTAGAGAATGCTGATTTGTCATTGAGTACCAGGTGATTCTGAATAGTTATTCAGTAATCTGGCAAGATTAACTCAACTGCAAATAACGGGTCAGGGTCAGTAGAATCATGATATGCTACAACTACTCCTCCGTCGTTTAGAATTGCTAAAGAAGCAAAGTCGAATCGAATATCATTTCCTGCACCTGAAGTAGAATCTAGATCGCCTTGACCTATGTAAGTCAAGGTATCAGGTGACATGTCTTGGGAGTAACCTCTAACATGGTATACAGTATCGACATCAGGCCCTTCAGAGCTTTGATACCTAACATTCAACACAAATAGGTCTAATTCGCCATTGGCTTGGAATTCCCACTCTTCAATTTGAGTTGCCTGTTCATTCAATTCGTAAGTATAATTCATCCAAGTCATTGCGCCATCATCTGACATATAATGGGTAAAAGATGTACCAGTATTTGCTACACAATGTATTATTCCTGCTGAATCAATTTGACAATATTCGCTAGGGAACTGAACAAATAATTCATTCCAAGATAGTGATGTGTCCATGAATGCAGCATTGCCGTTGCTGTAATATGAGGGGAATACCAATCCACCACTTGGCATAGGAAACGCTCGCATTTCTTTGTGTGGCTTATTGACATCGTAGTATGCTGGTAAGTTTGCCTCAGTGAAATCTAGATCGAGTTCAACCTCTGGGTCACCACCACTGCGGTCAGGAAATTGGAATGGATAATAGTTCAAACCATCAACACTAATTTGCCCACCAGCATTCATTGACTGATGCCAAAAGTTTGACACAACAATGCTTGCCCATTCACCATTACCCAAGGTTGACTCAATAGGCCCAATAACCTCAACTTGCCATGAACGGTCATAAAATGGTTCAGTAATTCTATTGTAGCACCATTTCCATTCATCTTCAGATTCATCATATAATATTGCATAGAATTTGTCCAATTTTAGATCAGCACCTGGGTAAGGGAACCAAGACATTGAAATTATATCGCCATTGGTTGCTTGTACAATACTTCCTTCGCCCAATCCTTCCTGACCAGGATTGGTTGGAACGAAAGTCACACATTGTCCGACTGCAGGTAAAACTCCAGGGATGTAAGTATCCCATTCATGACCACGGTCAAGACTCCATACAGGATATTCCCCACCTATGTTGAGTATTTGTCCATCGATTGTTGTAGCAAGGTAATGTTCACAGCAATTTCCTCCTTTTGACGCATCAAATACTGCCCATGACATGTTAGTAGATTGATTGGTCCTCAAGTCAATAGTGGTGAATGGTCGTGGGGACTCGTGAGATGCGTTATCAATCAAGATATATTCTGTCCAAATATTCTCGACAACTTCTTCTTCGACGAATGTTTCACCTTCGCCAAAACAACCTGCTAGCATTGTAGAAAGTGCTAGCAAAATCGCCAAGGTAATTCTTCGCATGTTGGGTCTAAGTAGCACTCATGTTTGAATGCGTCGTTTATTAGATTTCTATGAAACTTTGAAGTAAATCTTAGCTTCATCAACCTCAAAATTCTCGATTTCAGAATTAGGCGACTCACCATTTGGATAGAAAATTGCTGCATTTGCTCTTGTTTCAGAAATTATCCAATCTTGGTCAATCTTGAATAATTCTGGAGCATTTTCCATCCATACTTCAAGTTCGATAGTTGCTTCAATTTCCAAGTTCAAATCTTTACGCTTGGCTTGAATTCTTCTTGTTATGTCACGGGCTAATCCCTTGGATAATAGTTCAGGAGTATCGTTCATGTCCAATACAAGGCTAACATGGTATGAATCATCACCTTGTCCAACTTGAATTGTAGATGCAGCAAAACCTGATTTTTCAACACGCTTTACTTCAACATCACCCTCTTCTATTTGTATACCCATAATCTCCAAACTTCCAGCTTTGATTTGTTCAAGCATTGCCGCAGGGTCATCTGCGTTACGAATCTCAGCAGCGATTGAATTTACATCGCCTCTTGCACGTGGTGCTAATGCTCTAAAGTTAGGAGCCAGTTCAATCTGTTGAAATCTATCTAAGTCAGTCTCTATTGAAATATTTTCAACATTCAATTCCTCTGCTAATATATCATGGAATTCAGCCAAATCAGGACCAGAGACAATCCATCCATCTCCACATGGCAATCTTTGTCTTCGTGATGCATCTACTCGAATTCGACGACCTGTTTCAGCAAGTTCTCGAACTAAATTCATTTTCTCTTCTAAATCAAGGTCTTGTGGAGGTAGGGTTGCAGTAGCATTTGCAGCCTCCTCATCCCATGAGTCAGCAGTAGCACCATCAAGGCTACCTGGTGTGCCAAGAGGCCAATCAGCCAAATGGACAGTTGAGCCAGCCAAGTTACGATAAATCACATCGACCATAAACGGGCTTACTGGTGCAACCAAGCGGCAAACAGTGGTTAGAACTTCATGCAGGGTGTTTTGACATGCGAGTTTGTCGGTATTTTCAGCCTCGTCCCATAATCTTCTGCGACTTCTTCGGACATACCAATTTGATAAATCATTGACTACAAAGTCTTCAAGTTCTCGACATGCTTTGTGGTAATTCCAATTAGTGAAACCATCATGATAGCCCTTTGCTACAGTTGCTAATCGAGATAAAATCCAACGGTCAAGAGGTGATCTTTGCTCTACTGTAATGTGGTTTGTTTCGGGGTCAAAGCCATCAAGAGCAGCATAATCAGCATGGAATTTGTAGATGTTCCATAGAGTCAAAAACATCTTGGCATAAGTTTCTCGCACACCATTAGGGTCGAATTTTAGTGGACTCCAAGGTGCTCCTGCGGTCACCATATACCATCTTGTAGCATCTGCCCCTTCTCGATTAAAATGGTCCCAAGGGTCGACAATATTGCCTTTTGATTTTGACATTTTCTTTCCTTCTGCATCAAGAATTAATCCTAAAGATAGACATCTCTTGTAAGCAGGTGAGTCAAATACAGTAGTTGAAACTGCTAACAAAGTGTAAAACCATCCACGTGTTTGGTCAACACCTTCACAGATGTAGTCAACAGGGAAAGATGAGTTGAAAGTTTCTCCACCATCGAAAGGATGATGCCATTGGGCAAATGGTGCACATCCTGAATCAAACCAACAATCCATGACAAATGGTTCTCTATGCATTGGTTTCCCATTATCGGAAAGTAAAGTGAATCCATCAACAATTGGCCGGTGAAGGTCAACATCGTCAGGGCATTCTGGATTTTTAAAACCAGCAGCATTAGCTTTAGCGACTTCTGCTTGCAATTCCTCGATTGAACCAATACATTTCATCTGTCCATCTTCACAACGCCATACAGGAAGTGGAGTGCCCCAATATCTCTCTCTTGAGATTGCCCAATCTTTGACATTTCTAAGCCATTCACCGAATCTACCCTCGCCAACCCAATCAGGGGCCCATTCGACTCCATCATTGAATTCTAGTAGTTTTTCTTTAACGGCAGTCATACGAACAAACCATGAATCCATGGCATAGTATAGTAATGGATGGTCTGTTCTCCAACAATGTGGATAGTCGTGAAGGTAGGCTTTTTCACGGTATAAAAGTCCACTTTGAGGGCCTTTGCCATTGCTGCCATTAGGTGCAGATAACAAGTCAATAATTGTTTGATCACATTCTTTGACATAACGTCCATCAAGTTGTTCATGAATCCCTTCAACAAAGGCACCGTCCATTCCTACGGTATGGAATGCTGGGAGGCCTACTTCCATACCAAGATTATAGTCATCTTCACCATACATTACTGCGGTGTGAACTACGCCAGTACCATCGGTTGTTGTTACCCAATCTGCTGACAGAACTGTCCAAGCAGTCTCGGAATCGCCTCTTGGAACAGCACTTGGGAATAGAGGTTCGTAAGAGCGACCAACCAATTCACTACCAGGAAATTCTTCCACGATTTCGACATTGTGTCTCAAGACTTCCTTCATCAAATCTTTTGCTAAAATCATTGTTTCACCAATATCAGCACCACCAGAACCACTCCAATTTGCTGCAGCTTCAGAAACTCTAACTTTGACATAGGTTACATCAGGTCCAACAGCAAGGCCGACGTTACCTGGCAGAGTCCATGGAGTAGTTGTCCAAGCGAGAATAGATGAATCATCATCGGTTAGTTTGAATTTTACATAAACCGAAGGTTCCTCGACTTCTTTGTAGCCTAATGCTACTTCATGACTTGAATAAGAAGTACCTGTTTGAGGGCAGTATGGCAATACTTTGTGGCCTCGATAAAGCAGTCCTTTGTCGAACATTTGCTTTAATGCCCACCAACATGATTCAACATAGTCATTGTCTAGAGTGACGTATGGATTATCAAGGTCGACCCAATAAGCCATACGTTCTGTCATTTCACGCCATGCAGACTCATAAGTCCATACAGATTCTCGACAAGCCTGATTAAAATTGCTCATTCCGTATTCTTCAATGGCTTCATTGGACATTAGATCCATGCGCTTTTGGACTTCGATTTCAACAGGTAGGCCATGAGTATCCCAGCCACCTTTTCGTTCGACCAAGAAACCTTCCATAGCTTTCCAGCGGCATACTAAATCTTTGTACGCACGTGCAACGACGTGATGTATTCCTGGCTTCCCATTAGCAGTTGGAGGACCTTCAAGAAAAATGAAAGGAGCGCCAGTTCTGCGTGATTCTATTGAATTTTGGAAGGCGTTTTCTTCACTCCATGTATTCAGTAGCGCAGTTTCAAGCGCAACTGCGTCGAGTTCTCCGGCGGGTTTTGGCTTAGCCATGACCCTGCGAGATAGGTTTTTGTCTTGAATCTCACCCTTGAATTAGTGGTAAAATTATTTGTTAACAGATTATAACTCAATCTAGGTATATTGATTATTGTAACGGTATGTTTGAAGTCCTTTCATACCTACGGTTGTACATGTCCGCCGCTACATCTTGGCGTAGTGCCCTGTTTTTGGCCATTCTTATGGCAATTATCGGGCCTTTGCAAATGACAGGTAATATTACTGCTAATTCAGCAGAATTCACCACATTAGCAGAAGAAAATACAGTTAAGTTTTCAACGATTGGAAATGACGAATTTATTCAATTGATTGGCGATGGCGCTGTTAACAATGATTTCACTGTTGAAGTTCCAAGCACATCTCCAATTTCAGATTTGCAACTTAGCATTGAGCCATCTGTCATGCAAACACATTATGGATTCGTATGGAATAGTGATGCGATTTGGTCAAATGCAGATGCTACAAAGAATGGAACAGTTGTCGAAGTGAATTCACTAACTGGTTCAACAGCAGGAACCATCTGGGATTTCAATACTGGATTACAAGGCTGGACTGTATCGAATCCAACCTTTGTTGGCCGATATACC
>DUKP01000054.1:0-430 GCA_013329295.1 Candidatus Poseidoniaceae archaeon | reverse complement strand
CCAAGCACATCTCCAATTTCAGATTTGCAACTTAGCATTGAGCCATCTGTCATGCAAACACATTATGGATTCGTATGGAATAGTGATGCGATTTGGTCAAATGCAGATGCTACTAAAAATGGAACAGTTGTTGAGGTGAATTCACTAACTGGTTCAACAGCAGGAACCATCTGGGATTTCAATACTGGATTACAAGGCTGGACTGTATCGAACCCAACCTTTGTTGGCCGATATACCAATACTTGTGGTGTTAATGGAACTTCAGGTGGTTCAATAAAGACTCAAGCGAATTATAACGCGCCTCATCATGCGACTTCACCGCGAGTTAATCTTGCTGGCGCTCAAAGCATGCCTTTACATGCTTGGGTTTTACAAGGCTCCTTTAATTGTGGAGAAGAGCCAGATGCTAATGAAGATCTCCAAATTCAAT
>DUKP01000214.1:4702-7548 GCA_013329295.1 Candidatus Poseidoniaceae archaeon | reverse complement strand
GAGGGTAGATCTGGATGGTGTGTTGCTCGAGCCATGGGCATTAGGACTCCTATCTGATGTTTTGGTAATACAAAACAACTCGACAAATTGTATCAAATCACCTTGTGGTTTAGGTTATATTTATACCTAAATTGACTAAATCATCATTGATGGGGTGCACTGTATGGAGCGGGAGCAAGAAACATTAACCAATAATTTTAGTGAAACTATTCTCAAAGAGGTTTCTGAAGCAGAAGTTAATCAAGATGAAATTAAGCTTGAAGTCAAGCCAAAACCGATAGTTGAAAATGATGAATCATTTGCTAATCTTGCGACAAGGATTGTCGATGAAGTTATTGCAAATAGATCGCCTAAGTCATTAGCCAAACAAGTTTTAGAACAAGTTGGTATCAATCATGACAAAAGTGTTGCCGAGCCAAAAGTATTCAATGGACATCTCCGACATGTTGGAACTAGAGCAAGGAAAATTGCTCGTAAACAGAATGATAGTCAAACTTTGAGAATCAGACGGGTAAAGAAATCTTCACGAGGCCCTTCACCTAATATTAGAAGAAGAGGAGCACCACCTTCAACTCGTGCCAGACCATCTCTTGGTATGGAAGATGAACTAAGGCGTTCAGCCCGCGAAGAATCAAATAGACGTGGCAAAACTAAGAAAAAGCGTCGATTTTTTGGAAGATAATTCTACAAATTGTCAAAAAGGGAGACCTTTTCGGCCTTGATAGTGGTAGTTATGGATATCGCAAATCCAAGTGAAGAACATGCAATGCTTCGCTCAATGATTAGAGATTGGGTTGAGGAATGTGTTGAGCCACAAGCCTTTGAACACGACAAAAAAGAGTTATTCAATTTAGAACTTCTAAGATCCATGGGTGAACTTGGATTATTGGGAATTAGTGCACCGGAAGAATATGGTGGAGCAGGTCTTGATGCTACCGCATGTGCAATTATTCATGAGGAATTATCAGCATCTGACCCTGGATTTGCATTAGCATATCTAGCTCATGCTATGCTTTTTGTCAACAATATTGCTTTCAACGGTAATGATGAGCAAAAAGCAAGGATTCTACCAAAGGTTTGCTCAGGTGAATGGATTGGAGCAATGGCAATGTCTGAGCCAGATGCAGGAACAGATGTGCTTGGCTTATCAACAAGTGCTGTTCAACAATCTGATGGTTCTTGGAAACTCAATGGTAGAAAAATGTGGATTACCAATGGTTGTTTAGATGAAGCTGGAACTCCTGCTGATGTTGTTTGGGTCTATGCACGTACTGGAACTGATGATAAGGGGAGAGTTCAACTTTCAACATTCTTGGTTGAGGCAGGAATGCCAGGTTATTCAGTCGGGCAGAAAATCTACGATAAAACTGGAATGAGGGCTTCTAATACTGCTGAATTAGTATTTGATGATTGTATTGTTCCTGCAGAAAACTTAGTTGGTGAAACTGGCGAATCACTTATTCACATGATGTGCAATCTTGAAGTTGAAAGGTTGACACTTGCTGCTATGTCTCTTGGAATTGCTCGCAGATGTTTAGCAGAAATGAATCAATATGCAACCGATCGTACTGCGTTTGGTAGCCAAATAAGAGACTTTGGCCAAATCCAAAAGCACATTGGAGACTCATGGGCAAAGTACCGAGCTATGCGTTCTTACGTTTATGATACTGCAGCCAATATGACTCTAGGAAAAGCCGGCCATCGTCTTGATTCAGATGGAGTGAAATTATTTGCTGCAACTGCTGCAAAGGAGATTGCAGATTCTGCAATTCAAGTTTTAGGCGGTTACGGTTATGTTGGAGAATATCACGTTGAGCGCTTGTGGAGAGATTCAAAGTTATTGGAAATTGGTGGAGGTACTGTTGAATCCCATCAAAAGAATATTGTGAAGGATTTAGCAAAAAGTCCAGAGTCAATTAATCAATAACTTCGACTTCATCTCTTACACTTACTAATTTTTTAGTTGACTGCCAAACACTGGTTATTAAGCTTACAGAAAGGAGTAGTACGATTGCAATTGTAGAACCCCAAACCCATACATTCGATACAGTAGTCATAGTTTCGTCATTAACCATTAGTCCGAAAGTTGTGGTAATTCCAACAGCAATTGAGGTTTGAAACATTAGTAGTTTTGGAAGTTTTAATGCTTTAGATGATTTACCCAATCTATGGAGTAAATAGTATGACCAACTAAGTGCTCCTATTCCCCAAATTGGTATTTCAGCAGGATAACTATCGAGGATTAGAATGGCGTTATCAGATAGGAATTTATCAATTCCAAATAATACTACAATCCACAATAAAGATGCCCCAAGTAAGTGTATGACTTCTCTCATGACAGGGGAAGGTTCGATTTTTTCAGAATCTAATTTATCTTCTTTTTTAGATATTTTTTTGCTACTATTTTGAATAGTGTTTAAGTTTCGAAAACGCTGTTCAACCGAATCTAATCTTTCTGATAGTATTTGCATTTCTTCCACGATGTTAATCATCAAATCATTTTGTTCAGAAGTGATTTCCATACGCTCATGTTCAAACTCTGGGAGAGTGATCATTGAGGGTACATCATCGAGTAAACCATTTTCCGATAATTCTTCTTTGGTTTTGTTGATTTTTTCCTCTTTCTTCTTTTGACGCTTTTCTTTATGCTCATTTATTGAGGATTTAATTGTATTATTGGTTGCTTCAACCATCGCTTTTGTTGTTGCTGCAACTTTTTGTGAAAGCAAATTTAGTTTCTTTTTTGTTTGATTAAGTTTGTCTGATAAGTTACTCGATACTTCATCAGACATGGTTTGACTAAAGGATACTATTTGTTAATCATTTTCTCAATAACCAACAGGAAC
>DUKP01000214.1:2080-4307 GCA_013329295.1 Candidatus Poseidoniaceae archaeon | reverse complement strand
TGTTCTATAGAATTTTTATCCTCTACTTCAGGGACTAGAATTTTGACTGCTTTTACAAGTCCAATGTCTCCAATACTGAATACATCTGGACGCATAAATGAAAACATCAGCATCATCTCTGCTGTCCATGGTCCAATACCTCTAAACTGAATCAGATGCTGTTTTATTTCATTATCAGTCATGTTATTCCAATCCTGATTCAGTAGTGAATCAGAATCTTTGGCAAGTCCATAGATATAACTCGCTTTTGGTCTTGTCAGTCCACAACTTGCTAATTCTGCTTCAGTAAATTTCAGGACATTTTCAGGAATCGGCTTGCCAATCATTGTTAGCAATCTACCCCATATTGCATCTGATGCAATGACTGAAATCTGTTGCCCAACTATTGAGCGTATGGTGGTTTCAAATAATGCTCCTTTACCTTCAAGTGAGCCATTAGGATATTTTCTGACAACTTCTCCTAGCAATTCGTCTTCCTTTAGGAATTCAATCGCGTCTTGCCACCACTCAGGCTTACCCTTCTGCATGACAGGCAAACAGCCGTTTAGGTTTTGACCTCTTGCATGTAGCCACAACCATGCGAGACAATCTCTTAGAGATGCTAGAACTGAAACAATTGCCAAGAACCGGTTGGGTTCGCTCAAAGGTTGATAATCCGGAATCGGTTGCTGCTCATTCATGGGGTATGGCGATTTTAGCTCTAAGATTAGCACCTGAAAACTTAGACATGATCAAAGTTCTATCCATGTGCTTGGTTCATGATTTACCTGAAGTTAGGATTGGAGATTTGACTCCATATGATGATGTTAGTAATAAAGCCGAATTAGAGCATGCAGCAATGTCTATGATGGCACCAAATTGGCTAGCCATATTTGAGGAATTTGAGGCAGGAGTAACTGAAGAAGCGAAATTTGTCAAGCAAATTGACAAACTCGATATGGGTTTACAAGCCATACTTTATCAAAATCAACAGGGTTTAGATTTATCTGAGTTTATATCAAGTGCTAAAGCAAAAATTTCTGATTCCGATTTGCTTGATTTTTTGGACTAGTTTTTCCGACAAGGACAAAAACTAGTGCGTATCCCCGTGATTACCCAGCCCGATAGTGTAGGGGTCCATCATGGTGGGTTTTGGTCCCGCCGACGTCGGTTCAAATCCGACTCGGGCTACCACTTTTTCGATAGAAGATGATTAAATCTATTCATTTCTGCTTTGGTAAATATTGTTAATGGGCATATTCAAGAAGCGCTTACTACTGGGAGGTTTGATAGGGTATGGAGCAAATTGCAGTTATTGGAGCAGGTCAAATGGGTAATGGAATTGCTCAGGTTGCCGCAAGTGCAGGATATGAAGTTTTGATGGTAGATATTAAACAGGAATTTGTTGATCGAGGAATGGCTACAATTGAAAAGTCACTTGGTAAATTAGTCGCTAAAGAAAGGATGACTCAGCAAGATGCAGATGCAACACTTGCTAGAATTAAGACATCGACAGACCGTAATGATTGTAGTGATGTAGATTTAGTCGTCGAAGCGGTTCCAGAAATCTTAGATTTGAAAACTTCAATTTTTTCAGAACTCGATGAAATATGCAAACCAGATTGTATCTTAGCCTCAAATACTTCATCGATTTCAATTTCAACTATTGCTAATGCTACAAGTCGTCCAGACAAGGTTATTGGCATGCATTTCATGAATCCGGTACCAATTATGAAATTGGTAGAAATAATCAACGGTGACAAGACTAGCACAGATACTAATGCTAAGGTTGTTGCAGCTGCTGAAAAAATGGGTAAGACAGCACTTTCTTGTAATGATTCACCAGGTTTTGTGTCAAATAGAATCTTGTGTCCAATGCTAAATGAAGCAATATTAACTCTACAAGAAGGAGTAGCAGAACCAGAAGCGATTGATGGTATAATGAAACTTGGTATGAATCATCCAATCGGGCCACTTGCTTTGTCTGATTTGATTGGCCTTGATACAGTACTACATATCATGAATGTCTTGCATGAGGGGCTAAAGGATGACAAATATGCACCTGCTGATTTACTTATTCAAATGGTTGATGAAGGTAAACTTGGTAGAAAATCAGGTGAAGGATTCTACAAGTATTAATGTAATTTTAATTTGAGGAATAAATATGCATCCAAGCGTTAACGTACTGGGTAAAGAATTACAAGAATGCTCCAAAGACCCATTGACTGGTTGGTATCGAGATGGTTGT
>DUKP01000214.1:0-1771 GCA_013329295.1 Candidatus Poseidoniaceae archaeon | reverse complement strand
TTGGTATCGAGATGGTTGTTGTAATACTGATAGTAGTGATCGAGGTCTGCATGTAGTATGTTGCATATTGACTGAAAATTTTCTTCAGTTTGCTAAATCAAAGGGTAATGATTTGATTACTCCTGCACCACATTTTAATTTCCCAGGGTTAAAGCCTGGTGATAGATGGTGTGTGTGCGCAAGAACTTGGTTAGATGCTGCCAATAATGGTGTTGCTTGTCCTGTTAATTTAGAAGCAACACATGAAGAGTCACTGCAGATTATACCGTTAGAATTGCTCGAAATGTATGCAGAGTAGTGTTCAAATGTCTGCTGAAGTATATTTGGTAACTGGGGCATCAAAGGGGCTTGGTAGGTCAATTTGCGAATTATTAGCAAATAATGGCTACGTAGTAATTGGTCTTGCAAGAGCATCTTCAGAATTATCTTCATTGGATGATTTGCTAAAGGGATTTAATCCTAAATCATTGACGATTAGTTGTGATTTATCTAATCCAAGTGAGGTCTCTTTTGTAGGTAAGCAGATTACTGAAAAATATTCTAGTGTGCATGGCATAATTCACAATGCTGGAATTATTAGCCCAATTGGCAGTATGTTTGATGTAGATTCTTCAGTTTGGGATCAAACTATGATGGTTAATTTGTTATCTGTTCAACATTTGACTAAAATTTTACATGCTTCAATGGTAAATGCCCAACGTTGTAGAGTAACTACAATATCAAGTGGAGCGGCAATAAATTCTCTTGAATCTTGGTCTGCTTATTGTACTTCAAAAGCCGGTTTGGAAATGTGGACTAAATGTTTAGCAGATGAAGGTTCAAAAGATGGAATAAGTGCAATTTCAATTGCGCCGGGAATTGTTGATACAGACATGCAAGTAAAAATTCGTTCAGTTAGTAAAGAAGATTTTCCAATGGTTGATAGATTTATTGAATTCCATGAAAATGGTGATTTAGTAGCGCCAAATCTTGTTGCTAAAGCCCTTTTTGACCTGATGACTTGTCATACAATGGAACAATCTGGCGAAAGATTCGATGTTCGTGAACTATGAAAAAATTGCAATAATAGTGGCAATGGTCATAAGCCAACACTATTCCAGCAATATGAGGCAGACCCATGGTAGGAACTGATAGAGTAGAGATTAGAACATTGAAAGTAGGCCGATTTTGTGTTGTTGATGATGAAGCTTACAAAATATTAGCCATCTCGAAATCTAAACCAGGAAAGCACGGTTCAGCTAAAGCTAGACTTTCTCTTGAGAGTATTTTCACAGGAAAGAAAATTTCTCATGTTGGTACAGTAACAGATTCTATCAACGTACCGATGATTGAGAAAGGGACAGCAACTGTAACTCATTTAGATGGAAATGAAGTCCATGCTATGAATGATAGAGATTATTCAATGATGATTCTTCCTTTACCAGATGCAGAAGGTGGAATGACCATTGAAGCAGGTCAAAAAATCATGTGGCAAGAAGCCCTTGGTCGATACATCATCATTAGAGACCACTGAATTTTACTAATCGCTGTAAAATTGATTAACAATTTCGCTTAGTAGGTGTTTAATTCATAAGCCTAATTGTGAAATTTGCTTCATGGCTGAGACGGCTAGCACGACTTCTGATGATTATGCGGGACTTTCCGCTAAACAAACTATTGATGCAATGAGTGATGACAAAAAGAAAGCACTCAAGAGTTGGTATTTCTATGACTGGGCAAACCAAGCATATGCTTTGACAGTAATGACTGTCATTGCTCCAGCATTGATGGC
>DUKP01000039.1 GCA_013329295.1 Candidatus Poseidoniaceae archaeon | reverse complement strand
AAAGCGGTTGCAACTGAAACAAATGCACATTTTAAGAGTATCAATGGACCGGAGATTATCAGTAAGTATTACGGAGAATCTGAAAAGCAACTACGTGAAATCTTTGATGATGCAAGTGATAACGCACCAGCCATTGTTTTCATCGATGAAATTGATTCGATTTGTCCAAAGCGAGAAGATGTAAGCGGCGAAGTAGAACGTAGAGTTGTTGCTCAAATGCTTACTCTAATGGATGGTATGCAAGGCCGAGATAATGTCGTGGTAATTGGAGCCACCAACCGTCGTGATGCACTTGATCCTGCACTTAGAAGACCTGGAAGATTTGATAGAGAAATCGAAATTGGCGTTCCTGATCGTGATGGAAGAAGCGAGATAATGGATGTTCACACTCGACAAATGCCGATGTCAGAAGATTTCGATATTACTTGGATACTTGACAATACCTACGGCTTTGTTGGCGCAGATTTAGCCGCACTTGTTAGAGAGGCTGCAATGAAAGCACTGCGCAGATACCTACCAGAAATTGACCTCGAAGAAGATACTATTCCTCCAGAAGTATTGGAAAAAATGGAAGTCTGTATGGAAGACTTTCACCAAGCAATCAAAGATATCGAACCATCTGCTCTTAGAGAAATTTATGTTGAAGTTCCTGAAGTCACCTGGGATGAAATTGGTGGCTTAGAAGATGTCAAGAGTAGACTCAAAGAATCGGTTGAATGGCCATTAACCAAACCTGAGTTGTTCGACCACTTTGGTATTAAGCCACCACGAGGCATCGTTATGTTTGGCGCCCCAGGAACTGGAAAAACCCTACTTGCCAAAGCGATTGCTAATGAAGCACAAGCGAATTTTATCAGTATCAAAGGACCTGAAATGATTTCAAAATGGGTTGGAGAATCTGAGCGAGCTGTGAGAGAAATTTTCAAGAAAGCCAAGCAATCCTCTCCATCAATAATATTCCTTGACGAATTTGAATCGATTGCAAATATGCGATCTTCTAATTCAAGCGAGGGTAGTGATGTTTCCAATCGAGTTGTAAATCAACTGTTAGCAAGTATGGATGGAGTTGAATCAATTGACGGAGTAATCGTTGTAGCCGCCACAAATAGGCCCGAAATGATTGACCCCGCTCTTCTTCGAAGCGGAAGATTCGAGCGAGTATTGCATGTTCCTCCACCAGATGTTGGTGCAAGAGAAGCGATTTTCAATATACACTGTAAAGGAATGCCATTGTCTAAATTCTCACTTAAAGACGTACTGAAAGGTTTGGATGGATTTACTGGTGCAGATATTGAAGCGGTATGCAGAGAAGCTGCACTTATCTGTATGAGAGCCAACAAGAAGAAAGTCACGAAAAGTCACTTTGAAGAAGCGATTGGTAGAGTAAGACCAACTGTGACTCCTGAAATGTTAGAATATTATCAAAAGATGGAAACAAGATTAACTTCAGGAATGTCGAATATCAAACGAACCAAGGATTTCAGTCATGGAATAGAAACGATGTGAGGTAGTTTATCATGGCGGTTTTTGCAAAGGAAGTCATGGGCCTAGATGTTGTTGACTCGCACAATGAGAAATTAGGAGAAGTCACTGATTTAGTCATAGACAAATTATCTGGTTCAATAACTCAAATCGTTGTCATTCTTGAGGCTAACCTCGAGCCATCAATGCTACCTTGGAATTATCTTGATGGAAGGATGAATATTCCAATTGATGATGTGTCAAGAATTTCTAATCGAATACATCTTAGAAAATGATGTTTCAATGAGCATTTAATCCTCAAGTATAGACAACATTCTAAACTGATGTGTTGGCGTGTAGTGTCGGAAATACGCTCTAGTAGGTGTGCTTATGGTTGAATGGCGCGAAATAAATTACCGTAGAATCGGCTTACAAGCCGCTTTTTGGTCGGTTATGTTCGTACTATTGATAATGATTTTAAGCAATTTTGTCAACTTATCTAACACCAACCAATTATCTGCCTATGATGACGATTGGAATGATATGTCAGCGTTTAGACAAGATATCAAAGATATGGGTATTGAAACTAGGTCTCTAGTTAGTAGCCCATTACTGCTTGCAGATATCGAAGATCCCCGCAATACAACATACATTGTCGCTGGTGTTGAACGAGATACGCTTTCTCTGCCACAATTTGATGAAGATGGTTTCATTACCATTGCATCAGAAGATGGGTATTCTCCTTCCGAAATAGATGCAATTGTTGAATTCGTTGATAATGGTGGTACGGCTATTATTTTAGAGGATTATGGCTTTGCTGGAACAATAGCTGAAGCATTTGGAGTCCGGTATAGTGGTTATCAGTTGTTTGATACCACTTATGCTACTGAATTAAACTATAATTACATCTGGATGTGTGTTCAAGAAACCCCTTGCAGCATGAATGGTAGTCAAATTGATTCTGAAACATTGTCAACCCATGAAAGATGGGCGGATACATCCTCTGCATTGAGTGCACATCCTTGTGCTTTGGTTGATGGTCAAGCAATGACACAAGAGGAATCTGGTGTTTGCAGCCACCATTGGAAGGATGGTGAAATTTCTTACAATGGCACCTATCGTGTTCTACTAAACAACATTACTGCTTTAGAACTAATACCGAATAACAAGAATCCACTTCCTGAATTAGCTATTAGAGCTGTGACAAGTAATGAAGCAAGCGTTGATGTCAATGGTGACGGTGAAATTTGGGTTAGTAGTGAACAGAATGAAGAAACTCCTGACTTGTATGGTAAATTCAATCTCAGTGTTGAAGCATGTGCAAAGTCTACTTGTAATCCAGATGATGGTGGAAGAGTATTCTTTGTTGCCGACGGTTCACCTCTAATCAACGCAATCTACGATTATTCAGGCTTTGCTGAAGGACTATATGGAGAAACTGATACTGAGATCCCAGCCAATGACAACCGAAAATGGGCATTGGATATAATTGCAGAAGCGATGATGACTAGCCTTGAAGATGAAGGACTTGAACCAGCGGAAAATTCAATGGTAATCTTTGATGAATCAAGACATCCACAAAATGCAGTACTCGCCGATTCTTACAACACAATTTACTTCCTTTTGGTATACTTTACCGGCGAAGGTTTGGCAATGCTGGTATTATTCCTAATTCTCTTCATATCATTTGAAGCAGTATTGATTCGTAAGAAAGACCCTGATAATTGGCGCCACGTATTCTCGATAATTTACTATGGATTTGGTGATGCAAATCGTTATCCATATTATTCCAAAGTTGAGAAGATTAGACAAGTATTCCTATCCAAAGTTCGCAATCAGAATGGTTTGACAAGAGAAGAATTTCACGCTATGTCAGCAAGAGAACTTGTCGCTTTAATCAACGATCCAACCTTGGCAAAGTTCGCCATTGAACCTGGAAAATACTCGCTTGAACAAACCGTTACAATAGTCAAACGTGTCAAAGCATGGGGGAGAAGGTGATACTATGTGGACAAGAAAGGCTGCATTTACTTTCACTGGTGGTATTGCTCTTATCCTGATTGGAATGATGATTGCAAATAATCAAATGATGATTCTTGG
>DUKP01000065.1 GCA_013329295.1 Candidatus Poseidoniaceae archaeon | reverse complement strand
ATGAGAATTGCAAGTCTATCAAAGGCAATTACTGCAGCAGCAATTCAAACCTTAGTAGTTAGTGGTGATATTACATTAAATGATAAAATGATTGATTTACTTCCAGAAGAACAATTGCCAGGTACGTTAGAAGGGTGTGAATATCCGCAACATTCAGATCAATACTTAGATGCAGGCCCAGATAATATTGAGGGTAATGATAATGATGTTTATTGGGGCATTCATAATATTACTGTGTCTCATTTGATAAACATGAGAAATGGAATAGGTCTCACACCAACAAATACAACAAATTGGCACTATGCTAACCACTGGGTGGATGATAGTACTTCTTGGGATGGGGCAAATAATGCTTGTATTGACCACGAATCAGTCGCAGAAGAATATGATAATGGATTTCTTGCACCTGTAAAAATTGAAACCACTATTAGAGAAACTCTTAGATTACCAATGAGTTCAATTCCTGGTACAGAACATGTATATTCAAATATAGGTTACAGAATATTAGGTGAAATAATAGAAGAGGCATCAGGTCTTGAATATGAGGATTATGTTAAGCAATATGTTCTTGAACCAATGGGAATAAATAATTTACAACTAGGTAAATCATTACTTGCTGATAAGGCTGAAGATGAAGTGATATATTATGATAGATTTGGAACAACAAGTGTCAGTTTCTTTCCATTAAATACTAATGATGGTTCTAATGAAGTAGTAGATTTTGGAGATTCAAGTTCTACGCCCAAACCATATGGTGGTCGTGCGCCAATGGAAGAATTGGCAGCTAGTGGAGGTTGGATTGCCAATGCAATTAGTTATGGCCGTTTTATTTCTTATTTAGATGGCACTTTACACCATCCTAATTTTGATGATTCTTTCAATTTTACAATTAATAATCCATTTTTTACATCTACAAGTGGAGCTCCTTATGGTGCTGGAATATATGTTAATTTGAATGATAATTCTAACGGTGAAACTTGGTGGCATACCGGTTCTTTACCAAGTTTTACTTCGACTAAGTTTGACCGCAAATTAGTACATGATGAGCCAGTAGTAGTTGTTTTATTGACTAATTCAGCACCGGGAAGTGATCAAGAAATAACCGTAAACGGTCAAAATCTTGAATGGTGGGAAGATAGAAGGAATGTAATGCAAACTGCATTTACAACAATAGATTATCAAAACTTAGACACTGGCAGAGATTCCGATAGGCCATTGGTTTATGACGAATCATCACCATGTCCTCCTGGAACCTCTGAACAAGGTTCAGGAGCACATATAATTCTCTTTGGACCTCCACAAATGAAGTGCTATTACATTGATCAAATGGGTAAAAAAGGTCCTGTTTTTGATGAAGAAAAAGGATGGCAAAAATGTCCAGAAGGCACATCTACATCTGGTGTTGGTGATCCAAATTTCTATCTCTGGAACGAAGGCGGAGGTTACATAATTTGTTATCTAGATGAAGAACTTCATCCAGAAGAAGAGCCTTGTCCTGAAGGAGAAGTGCTCAATGATGATAACCGGTGCGTCAAAGAGAGTCGAGCAATCAATTCAGTAGGTGCAGTTTGGACTATTGTTTGTATTCTATGGGCAGTCCTCATGAGTAGAAGATATCGGATAAATTAGATTCATAGATAATCAAATTGAACAGGTATTGCAAGGATTCTATATTGAATCTATACTAATTACTATTCAGTATTTTCTTCATTTGAATCAGCAGATTCGATTGATTCCTCTATTGCTTCATTATCATAATCCTTCTCTTCTTCAACTGCGGTGATTTTCTTTGCAGATACTCTGGTGAAGATTATTGTAGCAATAACGATTACAATTACAATTGCCGCATAAAGTATTATTGGTGCATCATCTCTATCTTCTGCATCTTTAAATGATACTTGTTCTGATTCTGTTCCCGATGAAGAAGTTAAATCATCAGCTAATGAGTTGAAAAATGATGGAACAGATGCTTTACAGTTGAGTGATTTGGCTCCGGAGGCATTGGCGTACCATACAGCAGGAACATCTTTGGTTTGACCTGCTTCAAGACTGACAAATATTGTTGCCATATCAGCTTCGTCTACCCCCTCAAAGCATCTAATATTTGTCGCAACATCTACAGTTCCGGTATTAGAAACAGTTAGCATGACGCCAAGTCCTTTGTCAACAGTACCTTGATTATCCTCAGGTACTACTTTGTCAACCACTACAAATGGTAATTCTACATTTGCAGTATAGGTGGGAGTTGTAGGTGCAGGGTCGAGAGTAATTGAATAATCGCTATTCCAAACACTTGTACCGCCATTAAGGGTAATCATAATCATTCCATCTTCTTGATGAAGAGTTCCTGAACTATCGACCCATTCTGTCATTCTGAGGTACTTGCTAATCTCAGGATTATTGTTTAGGCCAAGATCTATTGCACCATTATCATCAAGAATCAAATCACCATCGCTTCCTAGATATCCTAATCCTTCATAATGTACGGTAGATGGTGCATCTTTGAGGTTGGTATTGATTACTCTTTGAGAAAGTAACC
>DUKP01000055.1 GCA_013329295.1 Candidatus Poseidoniaceae archaeon | reverse complement strand
GCTTTGATTTTTTCATGTAGCCCTATCCCTCTACCTTCTTGCCTGAGATACATTATAGCACCACAACCCTCTTCTTGGATTCTTTGCATGGAGGCTTTTAATTGAGGACCACAATCACACTTTAAAGAAGTAAATGCATCACCTGTGAGGCATTCTGAATGAATCCTAATCAAAGGTATTCTGTTTGAATTTTCCAATCCTACTGAAAGGATAGAATGTTCAAAGCCTTTTTCGTCAACCATCACTCTAATACGGAAATTTCCGTACTCTGTTGGTAAAAATGCTTCAGCTTCAATTTTCATTGGGTCAATGGTTCCACTTTCCATGGCAATCGGCTAACTCTCGAACTTATAATGTGATGTTTATTTTCTAATATGACCTTAAACACCGCTTTATAATGTCTAAAGTATGAATATTAATTCATGGGTAGCGTACGCTGTGATTTAGGAGTTGCAGCAGTTGTTACAAATGAATCCCAAGTTCTTCTAGTAAAAGAGTCGGCTGGAAGGTATTCCGGACACTGGGGTCTGCCTAAAGGCTATGTTGATGAAGACGAATTACCTCGAGATGCTGCATTAAGAGAGTTGCGCGAAGAATGTTCTGTAGATGGAGTTGTTACAGGAATATACGCAGTTAGGGAGAATCTAACCGATTTAGGCCCGGCAATATTTATTGCCTACAGTGTAGATTTATTACCCGATCAAATCCCTAAAGCCGCTAGTGAAATCGATGAGGTGAAATTTGTCAGTGAGAAAGATTTTGATTCCTTATTATGGGTTAGTGAAGCGATGAAATCAATCGCTTCAAATGCCATTAATCAAATCCCATTTTCGACAACAGATTATTCCGAACAAAGAGGTCACCCCTATTTACTTCATCAACACAAGGAGGGATTTTTGTGAATTCAAACATCTCGGACAGAGTTCGATTGGTCAATAATAAACCGATTAACGAAGATGGAGAGTTTGTACTTTATTGGATGATTGCTACCAGACGCTATAATTACAATGCTTCATTGCAATTTGCCGCAGATTTAGCAACGCAACACAATGTCCCCCTATTGGTAATTGAGGAGATTTCTACCAGCCATAAGTTTGCAAACGACCGAATAACGACATTTATGATACAAGGAATGGTGGAGAACATATCAACCTTCAAAGATAATAATGTTAGATATGTACCCTGGGTTGAAACGCCATTAAGTGGCCCAATAGGTCTACTGAAACAAATTTCACAACGAGCAACAATTGTCGTAAGCGATGATTTCCCTACATACTATCCTCGCCGTGCAATAGAAGCAGCGAGTAAGTCTGTTCCTATGCAAATGTATGTTGTTGATTCAAACGGAGTAATGCCAATGTCTTGGGCAGATAGTGCTCACTCTACTGCTCATGGATTTAGGAGATGGATTCATGCCAATTTTACACGATGCCCGGAAACTTGGCCTCTAAGAAATCCAATACCAAACAACTCAAATCTGATGATGAATGATGAACTATTTTCTTCGATAATTGAAGAATGTCAGGTCAAATTACCTCCATTTGAGTGGTTATGGCGTTGTTCAGAAGGTGGATCGGTTGGTCAAAAAGCACTTTCTGCCATAGATGTCGACCATGATGTAGAGCCTGTAAGGATGGCTACAGGTGGAAGAACAACAGCAAAGCGAAAACTTTCCACTTTCCTATCGAATAATCTTGAGAGATATCATATTGACCGCAACAGTATAGAAAATCCCGCAGTTAGTGGCTTATCGCCTTGGCTGCATTTTGGCCATATCTCATCCATTGAAATTGTTGAGCAAGTCCTCAACCAAAATAACTGGGACCCTGAACATATAGACATGTCTAGAAAGGGTGCACGAGAAGGTTGGTGGGGCTTACAAGAGGGTGTAGAAAGTTTCCTTGATCAAATTATTACTTGGCGAGAATTAGGTTTTAACAACGCATATAACAATGAGAATCATAACAAATTTGAATCTATTCCTGAATGGGCAAAGAAAACTTTAGCTGAACACTCTGATGATGAGAGATTGTTGTATACCTTTGAACAAATTGAGAATGCTGAAACCCATGATGAAATTTGGAATGCTGCGCAAAATCAGTTACTAAAGACTGGAATAATTCATAACTACCTTCGGATGTTATGGGGTAAGAGAATTCTTGAATGGGCTTCGACACCAGAAGAAGCGGTAAATTGGATGATTCAATTAAACGACAAATATGCCTTGGATGGTAGAGACCCTAATTCATACACAGGAATTTTCTGGGTTCTCGGTAGACATGATAGAGCATGGGGGCCTGAACGTGCTATCTTTGGTAAAATTAGGTATATGTCCTCAGAGAATACTAGGAAAAAAATGAATCTTAAACCATATCTTCAACAATTTAGGAGTCCGTGAAATGAGTATCGTTTTTGAACACAAAACTATCGTTGAAAATAGTATTGAAGATGCTTTTGCATGGCATGAAAGAAAAGGCGCATTTAGAAGATTGATGCCTCCTTGGGAACTAGCTGAAGAAGTTCGCGCTGATGATAATTTGGAAGAAGGTTCTCAGCGTATCTTTAGATTTCCAATGGGTCCGATAAAAATGAGTTGGGTTGCCCAGCATACCGCATATAATCCACCACATTCCTTTGAAGATATAATGCTCAAAGGCCCATTCAAATCATGGCATCATACCCATAATTTCGAGGCAACTCCTGAAGGCAAAGTCATGATTCACGATACAGTGACGTACAAATTGCCATTAGGTTTTCTTGGTAATATTGTTGCTGGAAGAATGATAAGAAAAAGGCTTCATAGAATGTTTACTGCAAGAGAAATTAGATTAGAGCGTGACCTGAAAAGACATGCTGAATATAGCCATTTGAAAAGAAAGAGAATACTTGTGGCTGGCTCATCTGGACTTATTGGTAGACAATTGGTCGCATTCTTAGATACTGGAGGGCACGATGTGTGGCGCTTGGTTAGGAGAGATGCAAAGGTTGGTGAAAAAGAACTTTCATGGTCTCCAGAATCTGGCACAATAAATCCAGATGACTTAGAAGGATTTGATTCGATTATTCATCTAGGAGGTGCGGGAATTGGTGACAAGAGATGGTCAAAAAAACGTATGAAATTGATTGAAGAGAGTAGAACTAGAAGCACTTCTCTTCTTGCAAAAACTATTGCCAAACTTACCAATAAACCCGAGTCGTTCATTGTCTCCAGTGCTGTTGGTTGGTATGGTGACAGGGGTGATGAAGAACTAGATGAATCATCAGATGCTGGCCAGGGTTTCCTACCAACTACTTGTGCTAAATGGGAAGAAGCTTGCCAAGCAGCAAGAGATGCTGGTGTAAGAACTGTCAATCTCAGAACAGGTATTGTTCTTGATGCAACTGGTGGCGCACTTGGAAAAATGCTATTGCCGGCAAAATTAGGAGCTGGTGGACCGATTGGTCGAGGCAAACAATGGTACAGTTGGATTTCCATGGATGATCAAATATATGCAACAAATCACTTAATGATGACAGAGAGTTGCGAAGGAGTATTCAATATGGCTGCACCGAATCCTGTAAGACAAAAGAAATTTGCAAAGGTGCTTGGCAAGGTTTTACGGCGACCGGCATTCATACCTACTCCTCCATTTGGAGTTTGGATTTTATTTGGCAAAATGGGGGTTGCACTTACCACTGAAAGTACTAGAGTAGTTCCTACTCGACTAATTGAATCCGGTTATAGATTTGAACATGAAGATTTGGAGCCTGCTCTAAGAGACTGCCTTGGAATATGGAAGAATTAAAAATTAAGCCTTGGCTTTCTAATTATTCCTAATGCAAATTGCAACTTTCGATAGAAACTCATGGTAAGCCTTCGAGTAAAAACATCTCCGTTTCGCTTCATTGCTTCCTCAAGAATAGCATCATATGCTGCACACATTATCGATGGAGAATATCGAGAATCTTTGTCAAGTAATGACAAAAGCCCTACTGCATTCTTTCTGTGAGCCATTACATGGTCTAAATAATGACGCATGAATTCTTGCCAGCCATCTGTAGATGATAGATTAGTGGATTTTAGATCCTCTTTAGAAATTCCAAATTTAGCAAGTTCTTCTGTTGGCAAATACACTCTGTTTCTGCTCATATCTTCTTGAATATCTCTTAACACATTGACCATTTGAAGATAAATGCCCATCTCGACTGCGTGCCTCCTAGCATTAGGATCGTTGTAACCATAAATTTCCACAAGGCATAGGCCTACTGTTGAAGCAACACGGTAGCAGTAACGCCTCAAATCCTCAAATCTCTCGTAATTAGCACAGTAGAGATCGTCTTCCATACCTGAAATCAATTCTCTCAAATGATCTAGTTCTAAGGAGTATTTCTTAACCACATCTGCTAAAGCGATGAATATAGG
>DUKP01000127.1:1093-2751 GCA_013329295.1 Candidatus Poseidoniaceae archaeon | reverse complement strand
AACGTAGATTGAATGTTAAGGCAGTATTGAAGAATGAGTTGACAGGGTTTTCTCACAATCATAACGAGTTGATGCATAAACATCAATGGATGTGGGTTTCATCATTCCTTATCGGTCTTATTGCCAGTTCATTCATTCCATTTATTGGGTTCTTTGGTCAGATTTTATTGGCAGTAGGAATAATTGGTTGGGTTTACATGCATCTCGAGGTGCATACGTTAGAATTTTCAACAAGTGGCTCAAAGCACAAGGTTGTGTTTACCGGCTATGGCTCAAATAGGCCAATGTTTAGAGCTAGTATGGCGTTGATAGGCCCTACCATTGCCAAGTATATGGATACCGGAGAGTTTGACACAGAATCTATTGTTAATCTCCATGAATCATTAGCGATTCCTGCACCACCCCCGCCTCAAATTCCACCAATTACGATGGAAAATCAATTACCCAATCAAGTACCACAATTAGAACAACCAACCACTCCGACATCAGAATCATTAACGCCAGAACCCCCAACAGTGCAGACAGAAGAGATCCCTGGGCCACCTACATCAGCGCCCCCTCCACCCCCAGTGCAGCCAGAAGAGATTCCTGGACCACCTACATCAGCACCACCGCCGCCCACGAAAATACCTTCACTAGGGCCGCCATTATCAGCACCTCCACCCCCATCTCCAGCCGGGCCACCACCGCCACCACCGTTACCGCCAGCAACTCTTCCTCCACCATTACCTCCAGGCTCAATGATGTCCCCTCCACCTCCATTAGGGTTAGATAGAGGCGAGATACCACTTGATGCACCATTACCAGATGCACCTGAAATCTCAGTTACAGCAGCACCGATAGAAGAATCTCTATCTGCAGACGAAAAGAATGAGTTGCTTGAAGAATTAAAATAATCATTGTGCGGATACCACAACACCACTTGCACTGTCAAGGTTCAATGTACTGAGTAGGATTTCTACCTCAGCAGACAACTCTTCAATTTCATCAAATCCAGGTAATACTTTTTCGTCTTTTTCTAAAGGAACTTTGAATCCAGGCCCCGGAATTCTTTGCAAAGCATTACCAAGAGTTTCAGAATCAAGAATTAGGTTATCTTTTCCAGCTTTATGACGGGCTTCTAAGCGTCGTTTTATCCAATTTTGATAACGCTTCAATCCAGTTGCTAATTTCATAATCAACACCTTACGCCTTCCATCTTGTTCATTGGACTGAGGGAGCAATCTTAGAATCAATCTTAACAATCGGTCAACTCTAATATCACGGGGCTCTTTTCCAACATTTTTCGCCAAGCAGCGACGGATTTCTGAAATTTGGTTTGCAACACCGCCATCTTGGCTGTATTCATTACTCAATCCTAGTTTTTTCATCATGATGTGCAGATGTTCGATATTTGCAGAATCACTTACTTCAATGCTCTTTGACGGTTTTTGTTGTAACGGTTCCGTTTCAACATCCTCTAAAGCGGGCTCCATGTTAGCGTCTGCCGCTTTTTCAGTTTGCTTTGCCAGTGCCCGTGCTTCACGTTCTCGCCACCAACGCCAACGCGTGGCAGACCATTTTTCATCTTCCCAAAATTCGTTGTCCGTCATTCCATCTTCGCGAATCTGTTCTTCAGGTTCCATTGCTTCAAGCATTGCCTCATGAGCATCTCCAAG
>DUKP01000127.1:0-659 GCA_013329295.1 Candidatus Poseidoniaceae archaeon | reverse complement strand
TCTTTCATCATGGTAGGGATTTGCTCATTTATTTCAGCGAGTTTCAATGGATTTCGCATTTCTTCCTGAATTTCTAATGCGAGTGTAACATTGCGATTCCATGGCATAGCCGACAGCCTTCTTCGCAAAGCATCATGTTCATTCATCTGCGATCTAATATTCGATAGCAATCTTGCAACCCGCAAAGGGTCATCTTCAAACATGGCATTTAATTCGTTGATATACCAACCTGCAGATTCTAACAAATTCAATTCATGGCTTATTTTTTCTTTGATTCTCTCGCCAATTCTGCCGCCGATAATCGAGTTACCAGTGATGCTGGCATTGTTACTTGAACCATGTTTACGTGCTTGTGCAACAAAACCTTCGAATTCAGCTAAACTAAAGGTGCTTGAAGCAGTATCTTCAGATGCTTTTCCAGCAGCAATTAATTGCATCAAATCTTTTTCCAATAACATTCGATGTCTAGCACGCCGTGTAACCATACGTTCAATCATTGAAATGGTATCTTCGATAACCTCGGGGCCAGCCTCTACTTCACGCAGTAGATCTATTCTTTTTTCAACCTCGGTTTTCCCGTCAAAGGAAACATCAATTTCTAGTAACTGGTCAATACAATTCAAACGATTTTGCCAATCATTTTCACTGATTTTAATCAG
>DUKP01000102.1 GCA_013329295.1 Candidatus Poseidoniaceae archaeon | reverse complement strand
TTGAGTTATTTGCTTTATGTTTCACATAGAAGTTCAAACCAAACTAATGAAAAGGGTAGAATAAACCCTATTTCCATAGACTTGATTTAGAGTATTTAGTTAACCATGTTAACTTTAATTCACTATATAAATAAAAATCTAGTGTTTTTACGAGTCGGTTTATAATCTAACCGTTCAAAAACCGGCTTTTTGAACTCCATTCATACTATCGCGGTTATATACTATAAAAATAAGTTGGGAACACTCACAAGAGTGGGATGGAAAAAATATGGAAATAAATTGGAAACAAAATATGAACGAGATTGGGGGAGCATTCATGCTCTCTTGGGTTGTATTTGGAATGGGAATTGGCACATTGACAGGCGCTGCTGCTTTAGCGGTTGCTTGGATGGCCTTTAACGGTGCACATCTACTACCTGTAGTCACTTGGAGTCACATGATGACAAGCGACTTATCTGACGTTGAAGGAAACTGGATGGACAATGGGATGCGTTTGGTATCTCAAGCAATTGGTGCTACACTAGCAATAGTATTGGCAACAGAAGCTGGAGATATTGAAACTGGTTGGGCTGCTACAGACATGTGGATAACAGAAATTGCAGACAACCTTTGGGGCGTTCTAGGTATGATTGCTGCTGGTGCAGTTTGGTGGCAAGTCCACACACGCTGTGAATCCGAGTGGGCATCTGCCTTCGGTCTAATGGCTCTTGGTGGTGCAATGATGCTAACCGGTGCACATGAGATGGGAGCTTCTATCTCAAGCATGGGTGACGGAATTGTTGACACACTGGTCAACTGGATCTGTGATGGTCTATTCATTGGTATTGGTGCTTTAGTCGGTGTTAAAATCGACGAGATGTTGCCATCTGGTGAAGCAGAAGCAAGCGCAGAGTGAAGTAAATAACTCAATATAAAAACTGACACGGAAATACCGCGTAGATAAATGACCCTTGCCGTGAATCTTCGGATTCACGGTGAGGGCTTTTTTTATTTTGAAACCTACAATGCTATAATATACATAATTTAGAACGTATATTCATGGGATTTATTCAAGAGTGGTTTGGCTTTAATGGTTGGAAGGAGTTATCTACTCGAGGAAGTATATTTGCTACTATTTTTTATCGTATCTTTTTTGTCTTTGGATTAGCAGTATCAATCATCGCATACTCATATATCTCAGGGGGCGAGGACCCATCTCTAATCTGGATTATCATAGTTGGATTTATCTGGTTTCTAATCTTTCAATTCTTGATTAATTTTATTTTTGTAAATGGCTCTAGGTATCCAAAGTGAATTTTGTCGGCCAACCTTTTAACAACCCGATTTAGAATGAGTTAACATGCCTTGGGAAGATGTTGCTGAGAATTCCAATCCTGAAGCAACAACCTCTAACTTTTGGGATTCCGTGGATGTAAAACCAAAAGATGTGACTATGGCTCTCATTGATTGCCCTCATTGCCAAAGAAGATTACGAGTGCCAGAAGATTATATTGGCCGTCTAACCTGTGCAAGTTGCAGTAAAGAATTTCATCGGGGAAATGAACAAAATGAACAAAATCAAAACAATCTCTATGACAGCAAAGGTAGAGTATCTGTGGTTACTAGTGCCCAAAGACGTAAAGGGCTGTCGCCAGGCAAAGCGGCCACAGGATTTGCCTTCGGCGGAGGACTAGAAATATTGATTTCCGCAATTTTATTTTTCTTTTCCCTCATATACATGATTAGTTCGTGGTAGATTTGACAATCTAGATTAATTTTGATTGGTAAAATCACTCAAGAAATCCCACATTAGTTGGTAGGTAGGAGTCCCATCGACTTCATCTGGCCAAGTGTGTTCCCCAAATTCAATTCCATAGTGTTCAACTCTAGTATCGCCTAAACATCCACTGTGAGTAATGTGCTCAAGGAAGAAATCTGCATCTGTTTCACTTGAGGCACAATTCGCCCTCATAGACCACGCATCAATCATCCCAGGCACGTTACTCATGGTTCCAACACCCTCATGCTCACCATCTTTCCAATCCCAATCGTCATCATAGTCGATTATGTAATCAAACTTACCGTGGATATGCATTACACCCATGTTGCCTACTAACTCACAAGTCTCGGGGTCTACTGGCATTGTACCGGCAAATGAGGCTACAGCGGCAAATCGATGATTCAACTGGCAAGCGATTTCGTAAGTAAACATTGAGCCCAGAGAATATCCTATGCCATATAGGCGACTTTGATCAATGCAATACTGGCTAGACAAATTATCGACAATTGCCTCAGTGAAATCATTGTCATCGCGTGAGGTTGCAGCCGTGTTAAGATACCATTCTCCTTCAGCAGCTGTTCTATCATCTTCAGCGATAGCATAAGCCATGATAAATTTCTCTTGTTCACCTAATTGGTCGAACTCACTCTGCTGCTGGAAATCTTCTCCGGCTCCTCCTCCACCATGGAAGGCAATAATGAGGGCTAACTTTGTACCAGCATCTGATGACGGCACAGATAGTCTAAACTCTCGCTCTTGGCCATTTACCATGATTGACATTGTGCTTTGCGTAATTGACTGAGAAGGTAATGAGCATGAATCAGATAACATGTCATTTCCTTCATCCAGAATTTCAGGGACGGGACTCTCGGTGGTTATGCAACCTGTTAGCGGTAAAGTGAGCATAAGGAAAAACAACAGCAGTGCTCTTGATTTACCAGCCATAACAATACCACAGGTGGTTATTTTAACAAATTAACCGTATTCTGATTTTAGTCACAGCAACTCTTAGCCAGTGCGTCTTGAGCACAGAAACAAGTCTTAGCAGGAACTATGTCCGCTCTTGAACTCCTCTCATTGAACAGAGCAGTGACTTCTGCCAGTTCTTCAGCCGCATCTCCACGGGCTTCTAAACAGAGTTTTAGACCCAATAATCCCCACATGTTATCTTTCCACAACTTGATGTCAGCTCGATAAACTTCTTCTGCTTCTTCAATATGACCTTGTTCAAATAATAGTGCACCAAGAATGTGTCTAACTGGTTGCATTTGACCCCATGGCTCATTATATGCTAGATTTAATGACAAATCTACTCCTCTGCGTAGTTCATCAAATGCTGCGGTGAAATCGTAGTCCTTACCGTCTGCCTTAGCCAAGAATTGGCGACGGTACTCAATTTCAGCCTCTAAAATTGCTGCATTAACATTTAGAATCGAAGGTCCTTCAGATGGATCTTGATACATCAAATTGTTGTGCATAACTCTTCCTGCAAGGGCAGGGTTTTGTAGCGCTTCTTTGAACAATACTTGCTCTGCTTCTGCTTCAGGCACCATTCCTTTTGATGCGTAAGCTACACCACGTGCATAATGTTGAGTAGCGATAGTTGCAGGGAATGCATCTTTGTCAGAATGCATTGGTTCAGCAAGAATCTCATCCCACTTGCCGAATCTAATCATAACGTGCCAAGTCATGGTGACATATGATTCTAGGAATATTGCACCCATTGGGATAATTCCAGCAAGCATGAAATTTACACCGTGATTTTCATCCCCAGCAGGTAGGGTTGCAGCGGCTTTTCGAGCATATTTCAAAGCAGTCTCATATTGACCTTCAAACATAGCACACCAGACAATAAAATGGTGATTATGCATTCGATAAAATTTGTAGAATTGGGATTCATTCCCAGTAAGTTCAACATATCTGTCATCGGCCTCAACTGCTGCGATGTTACACTCTACTGCCTCTTTCCATTGTCCGACCCATGCATCAATGTGTGATGGCATGTGGACTAAGTGGCCCAAACCTGGCATTGCTGTACGTAGTACATCAGCAGCCGGGAGCGCCCTTTCAGGGAAAGGAGATAATTCAAGAGCGTGGCAATAAAGGTGGCAAAGTGCAATATGATGTTTGGCTTCTTCATCATTTTCAAAGGCATCTTCCATGAT
>DUKP01000023.1 GCA_013329295.1 Candidatus Poseidoniaceae archaeon | reverse complement strand
TGAATCAATCAATCGAATGAAAACGTTGATGTCATTAGGATGGATGCGTTCAATGTTAATTAAAGCCGCAACCAATGCTCGCGAAAGAGGTTACAAAAGAATAGATATTGAGCAAATAGTTCATTTAGACCCATATTGAGTTGAGTGCATTGTTAAAATACTTCATGCATAGGCATGCATCATAGAGGTTATACCATGATAGGAGAGAAAGCCCCAGAATTTACACTAAAAAATACCGCAAAAGAATCAATTTCATTGTCAAGTTACAGAGGCAAGACAGTCATTTTAGCATTTTATCCAGGTGCTTTCACGGGCGTTTGCGATAAAGAAATGTGCGCATTTCAAGACAATATGGCTAAACTAAACGATGCATCAGCAACTGTTATTGGTATTAGTGTCGATTCACCTTGGGCAAACGCAGAGTTTGCTAGAAAATATAGTTTAGAATTTGAACTATTATCAGATTTAGATCGTGAAGTAGTTGAAGCATATGATGCGAAGTTCGTAGGACTTGGCGGCCTTGAAGGATATGTTTCTGCTAACAGAGTAGTCGTTGTTATTGACAAAGATGGTGTAGTACAACATCACTGGGTCGCTGAGAACCCTGGTGTTGAGCCTGATTATGATTCAATAGTCGGATTAGCAGAATCTCTTTGAGCAGTTCCTGTAGAGTTGCAGAGATGATTGGATGGTAAATTCAACCATCATATTGTACGGTGTTTTTGCCGGCTTAGTAGCGATTTTAGTCACAGTCGCAATTGAGAGATTTGGTGGTTTTATTGGTGGTGTTTTAGGAACTATTCCATCAACAATTATTCCAGCCGCAGCAGGAGTATATGCAATCGAAGGAGAACAATCCCTAATTGCCAGTATGTCAGTTGTACCAATTGGCATGCTAATCAATGGCATGTTTCTTGGAGTATGGATTGTGTTTCCAAAATATATCAATAAAGATAATCTAAAACTTCCAATCACTACTTTAGTTTCGCTTGGTACTTGGGCAATTTTAGCTTTCATTAGTTTGCTAATTGCAAGACAGGTTACTGATGGAATGATTAGTGAGGTAATGTTGGGAATAATAGGTTTAGTTGCGCTTGCGATTCTAGCAATACGATTCAATATTCGAAGCCGAGATGCTCCTAAAGGCAAGAATAAAGTTCCATTAGTAATATTGTCAATAAGAGGAATTGCTGCTGGTTTAGCAATCGCTGCTTGTTTGGTTCTAGCAGAGTTAGGATTGCCATTTGTAGCCGGACTAGCAAGCGCTTTTCCAGCTATTTTCTTAACCAGTATGGTGGCATTATGGATTTCTCAAGGGCCACAAGTTCCCCAAGGAGCAGCAGCACCAATGATGCTTGGTGGAGCTAGTGTTTCGGTTTATGCGTTACTTGCAATGTGGTCATTGCCATCATTTGGCATCGTAATCGGTTCAATAGTTGCTTGGTTTGGTGCTGTCGGATTGTGGACAATTCCAGCATTTTTGCTACTTAGAAAACACCGCTTAAGCATTGATTGAGCGAATCCATCTTTCTTTTCCTGGGATTTCGATCACGTCACAATGGACAGAACGCACATCCTTTATTGACAGTAATTTTTCTCTTAATTGGCTTGCATTTAATAGACAACAAGGGCAATGAGGATGCTTTGGCAATATGGTGAAATTGATATCTCCTTCATCACTTATTTCCATTGCCTGAACAATTCCGGATTCTTTGTATGAAACTTCTTCATGAGGGTCTTTCCATTTTGAAAACACTTGGATTACTTTCACTTTCAGTGAACGCAAGCGCTTCTCTTTCATGGTTTATGCTGGCGTTATTGCCTTATGAGTTATTGCCTTATTCTGACAATTTCATCTCTAAATCAGATAGTCGCATTTCGTTCAATTTTCCTTCAGCGCTGGCTAATTCTTGCTGACAAAAGTCAAGTAATTTTGCTCCTTCCTCATACAATTTCAAAGTCTCATCAAGAGGTATGCCGCCACGCTCTAGAGCTTGGACAATTTCTTCTAACCGTTCTATTGCTTTACCATAATTCATTTCTTCACTCATTGTTTTCACCTTTTTTCTCTATTTCATCGATTGTTGCTTTTGCACTACCGTCACTCAAAGCAAGAATCACTTGCTGACCCTTTGCTAAATCTTTGGTATTGCTTACTAATGCACCAGTTCCATCAGTAATCATACTGTATCCTCTATCCAAAACATTTCTTGGATGAGCTGAATTTAGTGATGATTTGATTACGGCTAATTTTGTTGTTTCACTCGCCAGTGATTTCTGCATAGATAATTGCATTGCATTACACAGGAATTGCAATTTTTTCCTGGCATTGTAAACTCCTTTGAGTGGTGCATTAAGCAGCCGAGACTGGATCAATTGAATTCTACTTCTACAATCAAGAAATAGTCGATTTGTTGCCTCATCTAATCGTTCTAAAAAGTGAATAGATAACTGTTGTTGATAATCATATTCAGGAACGCATCGCTCTATCGCATTTGATGGAGTAGATGCACGCAAATCTGCTACCAAATCTGAAACCAATATGTCTGATTCATGACCAACTGCTGAAACAACCGGAATGTTTGATGCGATAATTGCTCGAACGACCGGTTCAAGATTAAATGCCCATAAATCTTCAGGAGAACCGCCTCCACGGCCTACGATAATCAAATCTACAGGAGGTAAATCCAATTTCATAGCAATCGCTGGATTAGATAATTTTCCAGCTGCTAATATTGCTCGAACAATTTCATTTGGCGCATTTTCACCTTGGACAGTTACTCCAATAATGGTTCTTCTAAGTCCAGGCCAACGGTTCTCAATCAAGCGATTCATATCAGCTAGTGCTGCAGAGGCAGTGCCAGTAATTATGGCGATATGTTTGGGAATCATTGGTAATGTCATTCTTGGACGATCTAACAGCCCTTCTTTTCGTAATGTTTCAATAAGGAGTTTTTTTTGTTCTTCGAGAAGTCCTAATTTGTTTACTGGCTCAATTTTATTTACCACTAATTGAATCTTACCAGCTTTGGCGTAGAGGTCGAGATTAGCGATTACTACGACAACACTTCCTTCTTCGATAATTGGGTCGATATGGCACCTACCCTTCCATATTACAGCGTTGATTTGGCCATCTGAATCTCTTAATGTGAAATATGTATGACCACTTGGATATTGTTTCCATTGAGTTATTTCGCCAGTGATAACTTGATTTTGAAATAACTTATCACTTCTTAATGTATTTCTTACCAAATTGACAAATTGTCCAACTGGTATTGGCCCGGTAGTTAGTTCACTGCCGCGGCTCATATTGTTTTATTATAGTCAAGGGTTATTGAACATGTTCAACATTATTCTTCAGACGATTGTCGATTATCTTGCTTAGCCAACTCCCTTCGTTG
>DUKP01000051.1 GCA_013329295.1 Candidatus Poseidoniaceae archaeon | reverse complement strand
ACAAGATGGGGCGATTATTTAGATCACACATTCGATAGGCTACTTGATGCAGTATGGATAATTTGTATTTCAGCATCGGTATTTGTTAACGACATAGTTTTGGGACTTACTGCAGCGTGGTTTACATTGCTTGGCTCATACATGGGGACACAGGCTCAAGCAGTCGCTGGAACTAGAAATTATCGTGGTTTTTCTCGCGCAGATAGAACCATACTTAGTATTGTAGCGATTTTCCTAATGGGCATATTGGTCTATATTGATAATTACTCATGGGGTAATTTCCCAGGATTTTTTGATCACATCGAAATAAATCCTCTGAGCATTGTTGTATTCATTTCTGCTTTGGGCGGAATCTGGACATTTTTAATTAGATTTATCCAAGCGAGCCAACAAATCAAAAAAATTGATGAAGAGAACCCATTGCCACAACCAAATTTGAAAGACGAAGAATGATTTTGACAAATTGGAAAATCAGTCTAAATTGACTTAATTTCCTTAATTAATAGCGGTATACTCATAACGGTTGCATGCTAGAAAGGTATGATGACGGGCAGTTCCAAGGCTTATGATGGGAGAGCCATTGCTACGCTGTTGATTTTATTGATGACATTTTCAATGTTACCAATTAGTAATGTTAGTGCAGAAGATACTGGTGATTTGTTTCACTTACAAGCACAAGATATTCAAGCATCTTTTGACAATAGTACTGAACTGACAACTATCACTTGGCGCAATATCGATTCTCTTGATGAACCAACTGCTTTAGATGATTTTTACAACGCAAGATATGAACTTTACAGACACACTGAAAGGATCGATCAAAACAATCTTCAAAATGCAAGTTTAGTTCACACAGTTGATGCTTGTGACATTCAAGTTTACAACGTCAAGTATTTGTGTTTAGGTGGTGTAAACGGATCACACCCTGGTCATAGCTTTTCATACTTAGTAGATCCTGGAACCAATGACTCATTCTACTATGGCATTATTACTACAATTGCTGCACAAGATGGGTCTTTAACAACTTATGATTCTTTAATCTCTAATGAGTCTTCCATTTATCACCCAGTTAATGAGACAACTACACCAGTTCGAACACCTTACAATTTGATGGCTTCTTTCGATCCTACAAATAGCGTAACATCATTGTCATGGATTAATTATAATGACATATTCTATGTGTTACCCGAGTATGGCCCTGATGCTTATCAAACAAGACTTTGGATGAGTTCCCAGCCTATTACTAGAAATTCTGCGGCGTCATTATTTGGTGCTATGTCTCCAATAGCTCAGTTAGCCTCCGGTATATCGTCTTATGACATTCAGGTTCCTGTAGATACAGACAGAGAAGTATACTATGCAGTTACATATCTCCTTCCAAATTATTTTGGTCCAAATCAAGATTATGAAGATATTAGATTATTATCTAATAATGCTCTAGATGCACCTTTAGCAGAAGATAATATGCCTGCGAACCCAGTAACGTCAACCAATTCTTTCTTCTCTTCCAATTCTCAAACAGGAAGTGGAACCACTACCATAACATGGGTCGATGTTGCAAATGAAGATGGAGAATCCTATGCTATTTTTTCATCAGGTCAATCATTCGATAATACAACACAATTTGGTGCAAATCAAATTGCTCTTGTTGAGGAAGGAGTGTCGCAATATGAACATCAAGTACCAGTTGGCAGGTTGGGAACATCCCATTATTGTGTAGTAGTAATTGATTCGAACGGTATTTTTGATGAAGATATAGAGCCATATTCATGCAGTTCGGTTTATGAAGATGCTTTTTACAATTGGACTGCTGAGCCAACCAACGTAATTGCAACCTTCGTTGGTAATTCTGAAACAGTCATAACTTGGCAAGATCAACTTGGGGCAGAAGGAGAAAAGTACCATATTTGGCGTTCAAATTATCTGGTTACTGGCAGCCAGTTTGTTGAAAATGTAACGATGGAATATCAAGGTACGGTGACTGATGGAATCCAACAATTTACTGTACAAATTCCTCCCGAAGTCGACCGAACCTCATTTTACTTCGTAACCAGTGAGGCGCTTTATCAACACGCTGAAGGACCTTACCACTATACTGATTTAGTGCAAAACTGGTTTGGGCCGGTTTATGAAGAAACAGTTACTCCAGCGGCTCCAAGAATTAACTCAATCGATGTAGATGGAGAGATTTCAATCGTTGAAATTGAGTGGTTGAATGACCAGCAATTAGATGGCGAGACTTACTCAATCTGGCAACACGAGGGAGCGCCATTTGGCGAAGATGGAGATGAAGTTTCGGTTGTTTCTGAAGAAAATGGTTGGGTTTTGTTTGATAGTGATATTCTTGATACTGGCTCAATATTTACCGAATTCACTTTCAGAAAAATATATCAAATTCCAAATGATGTTGAGAGAAATATTTGGTATGCAATCACTGTTGAGGATGCTTATGGAAATACGAATCTCGAAGCATTCCCAGGTTCCGGAGGCAATTCCTTGATGGTAAAAGAGGACACAACTCCTCCAACAGCCACTTATCTACTCTTTGATGAAGATGATGATTTATATTTGAACCCGTCTTTAGTATCAGGCAGTTATACGATTAGACTGTTAATCAACGAATATCTATACAGCAGTCCAACCGTCGATATAACAACATCCTCTGGAGGAAAAATTACTAACGAACCTCGTCAAATGTTAATGTATGCAGATAACCTTCTTGATCCGACTACAGGGCCTGAATATTACTATACTTTTGACATAACAAATTCAGTATCTGCAGGATTAATTACTATTGATGTTGAAATGGTTGATGAAAGTTTTAACCAACAACAATTGAGCTGGACCGAGAGAAGTCTAGACGCACAGAGTCCACTATTGTCAATATATTCTCCTTCATCTTCATCTGATGGTTCAAAGTATTTAGCGAAAGAAACCATGTCTATAAGTGCAGGGGCGACTGATGATGTTCAAATTGAACTAATGCAGTACAAGTTTACTTACAACTACGGCACAGGCTTTTCAGAGGTAACCTCTTGGCAGACTCCAGATAATTTGCAAGACGTAAATCAGGACGGTAGTGCATTTATATTTAGTCAGGACATTAGTGCTGGGAATTTTGACAATGGGCGACATTTGCTAACAGTTAGAGCTGTCGATTCGGCTGGTAATGAGGTAATAGATCAAGTAATTTTCACAGTGGACTACTGTTTCAATAATATTGATGGCACTACAAATTGTCAGTATGTGCAATCACTCGAGCCTCCACCAGAACCAATTATTGTTGAACCATCTTATTCCGACCCACCTTATGCATTTGTTTGGATTTCTTCAGGTATTGCCTTTATCTCGATAATTTTGATGTTGTTTGTAATCCGTGCTGGAATGAAGGGTCCAAAGAAGAAGTCGGATGATGACTATGATGATGACGATTGGATGTCTGAATTTATTGGAACAACTCAAAATGTAGACATGGACGCCCTTACTAACACAGCTGAACCAGCGTCAACTGAACAATCTAAGGAAGTTCCAGATATCGAAGAAGAAGACGATGATCCATTCTCGGTTAATGTTGTTCAGCGCAAGGCTAGACGTACAAAATCTAAGTCAAAGCCAGAACCTGAAGAAGAGAAAGAAGAAGCATTCTTTGGTTTAGATGATGAAGACTTTGAGGACGAAGAGGAAGAGGTTGAAGAGAAACCAAAGCCACGACGCAAAGTCGGCAGGCGCCCCGCTCCTAAAAATGCGCCTAGGCGCAGGCCTACACGACGTAAGAAATCCGAAGATTGAGTGAGAAAGGAATAGATATCTCAATTAGTGTATTTTCTGTCACATATTCATGGCAGACACTGTGGATAATGATAATGCTGAAAATTTAGCTAATGAAGTTGAACACGCAATGGAGTCTGTAATAGGGGCTTTCAATCCAATAAAGAACAAATTGAATTGGTTGTTAATCGCTTTACCACTAGCGGTATTTTTCAATTTCCAAGGCAATCTTACCATGGCTTTTCTATTTTCGATGATCGCTATAATGCCATTAGCATTTTTGATGGGCAAAGGTACCGAGGAAATCGCACTACGAACTGGGGAGGCAATCGGCGGTTTTCTAAATGCTACCTTTGGCAATGCTGCAGAATTGATAATAGTTGGTTTAGCCATTTATGCAGCATCTAACGACCCTGAAATTGTTGATACCATGGTTACGGTAACTCAAGCATCACTTATTGGGTCAATACTTGGTAACATGCTCTTAGTATTGGGTTTAGCAATGCTTTGGGGCGGTCTAAAACACAAAGAGCAAAGCTTCAACAGTGATGCCATTCAAATGAATGGGACATTATTGTTGTTAGCAATTGTTGCCTTTATTATTCCAAGTGCCATTCATCACTCAGGGGGTACAATTTCAGATGTTGAAAACATATCACATTATGCAGCAATTGTTTTGCTGGTTATCTATGGATTGGCATTATTATTTCAACTAAAAACCCATGCACATGTATTTGCAACAGAGCCAGGGCATGGCCATCATGAAGAACCATTAATGACCAATAAGGATGCGTGGATTTTACTTATTTTAGCGACAATTCTTGTTGCTTGGATGGCTCATATATTGGTTCATAGTTTGGAAGCCGCAGTTGTTGAATGGGGAATGCCTGAACTATTCATTGGGGTAATACTGCTACCATTCTTTGGTAATGCTGCTGAGCATTTTACTGCAGTTATTGTTGCAGGTAAAGACAAGATGGATTTGTCAATTGCTATTGCTGTTGGCAGTAGTGTACAAATCGCCCTCTTTGCGGCTCCTGCAATGATATTGTTTGCCTGGGCTTTAGGCGTCCCACTAACTCTTGAATTTGGCATGTTAGAAACCGCAGCGACCTTCGTATCAGTATTAGTTGTTAATTCAATTTTAGCTGATGGTAAATCGAACTGGTTAGAAGGGGCCATGTTACTTGGCAGCTATGTAATTCTAGCACTCGCATTTCTACAACTATAGGTGATAATTCTTGCAAATAAACAACAAATTCGGCATCGGTTTAATGGTCGTATCAGTTTTGCTGTCAATAATTGGTACTATTGGAATTACCATCGATGATTCAGTAGATTCTGTTCCAACACCTAATGTACCTAATTCAGTATTTTTTGCTGACGAACCTGTACAATCAAATCCCCTG
>DUKP01000024.1 GCA_013329295.1 Candidatus Poseidoniaceae archaeon | reverse complement strand
TATCACCATTTTTCTCTTCAAAATAAAAATAACCGTAAAAATAAACGCCCCCAAATGGTTAACTCCGAGGCGCGGAGAGATAGGTCTGCTGAAAGCGGACTTTAATGCTTTAGGGGATTGCACCCTAATCAGTGTCATTTTTGTACCTACACACCTACAGGCAATGGCGGCCTACTTGCCCCAATCTTGGGCAACTAATGCGCCACTACAAGCACCATATATTGGCGCGCAGGCAATTGTGCCTACGACTAATCCAATAGTTCCACCAACTACTGCTTTTAGCAATCCCATATCTATCACTCTCCTTGTTAATTTGCCCCTGTTCCCGGAGCTCGGGACCTGATTCTCTCACCAGGAGTCACTGGTTATTCCAGTCAATATTGTTGTACTCTAGACAAAGTAGGATCACTTGCAAAGAATCGTCCATGTGGACAAGTCCAATGCTTCAACCTCAAACTTCGTCCATAGTCTGTCCACAACGCGGGCATCGAAGGGATGCTCGGAAGCTAGCCCCTGTTCTGTAGCCGCACGTCATTGATCTGCAAATGTATGCCATTCTATCTTTCTCCTTGTTAGTATGCTTCTGCTCCCGAAGCCCGAGACCTGGATTCCTCTTCCCCCAGGAAGTCAACGCAAATGCGATTTACAATTGTTGACGATCACTCGTCGCATCCGCCGCAACCGCCATCTATGCCATCGCAATTACCAATTGCCAGCAATGGCAGAACTATCGGTCCCGCTACAACTGCTGCAGTACCAACAGCGATCCACTTAATCAGCCCTATGCTCTCACCTCGATTTTTCGACTAATCACATTAAATTATATCTATTTTAGCATAATTTTATATTTTTATGTTCAATTATGTCAAAAATATCAGATTATACATAATTTAATACACTAAATTATGATTAATATTATAATTTTATGTGAACTGGCAAAAAATGAACGAGGGCTTATCTTGAGACATGATAGCGTAGAATTCTCCGGAAGTGGCGAATTATATCTGAGAAGTCTTATCAAACATTTTCAATTGACAAGATTTTCAAAATATCTCCAAGATGATTTTGATTCCGATAGCGTTTTTCCAATGAATTACATCCAAGTAATTGACTTGCTTAGATTTCATGAATCTGATTCCAAAACATCGGTAGAGGATGATTTTGAAGCAATGGTGTCGATTGCTCTAGGAACAAAAATATATTTTTCAGATGAACGCAAAACTGGGGATGAATATTATGATTGGCACATTATGGTTAGATGGTACCTCCAGATTTGCAAACTTATGTCATTTAATGATGAAGTTAGAAAAAGTATTGGGATGTTAAACACACCTAGTTTCAATCAGGAGGGAAAAAAAGAAAGTGAGATGGATTGTTTTAATTCATATTGCCGAGATATCTTAGAAAGGCATGGAGTCGTCGTAAAACAAGATGATGATAATGAAAAGATGCGAAAATACCTCAGTGAAAGCGCGCTATTTGTAACCATAGAGGAGTATTACGAACTATCAGACGACGATAATCTGTCGGATACAATCTCTCAATTGTCACAAACTTGGGATAGAAAGCGTCTACCAAACCTTGGATGGATTAAGGGAGGGAATGTCTTACCTGCGCATTCTAGAATGTTGGTAAGCTACTATGTTATCGATTGGATAATAGAATCATCAGGTCAATGGATCATAATTAATCAAAGAAGAAATTCCCTTTCCAGATTGATTAGTATGAGTGATTCGTTTGTAGAAGACTGGAGAATATCGGCCTTGACTAGCAGAAAAATTAGTGAGAAAATGTTACACGAAATTGAGGAATGGGAGAGCCGCCACACATCACAATCAATTCTCATCAATCTATTTTTAGGAAATAATCAGTCTGAAATTTTTGATTTCTGTTCGAAATCAGAACTCCTAAAGCACCGAGGTTCAGTCGCAATGTCATTTTTCATAAAGAGTATTCTTTTCCTCTCAGTCGGTAGATATCGAAGTTTTTTAGTATACAAAAAGGCAATTGACGAGTTGATTGATGTCTATGACGATGGTTTTGCCATTTACCCCATGCATAACCAAAAACTCAGCCTCAAGAATAATATCCAATACTCAGCTTATGACCTGAAGGAATACGTATCAAAGGAATTAGAGAGAATGAGCGCTAATGGAATGGGAGTCGTCCAGAGAAAGAAGCAGTACCAAGAAAGAAGGAAAAAACATCATCAATTATACCAAGAGTTTGGCATAACAACCAGTATCAAAAATGAAGAGAGAGGAAGACCTGTGGGGGTCTTATTCCCCCATCAAAATAAGATATTGAGTAAAATCGAACGGGAGATTGAGCACTTACCTATCTCATTAAATCATTTAATCACCTACTTTGAAGACTTAAATTCTGTATTGACTTTGCCATATCTCGTTATCACCACCTATGACCATATTCTGCAATTTACACGTTGTATGATTTCAATTGGAGGTTTTAAACACGAAAAAAATTGGAAGGAATTATTAGAAGAATTGAAAAGATTCCTTAGAATTTTTAGAGAAAATATAACCCGTGTGGCTAGTACTCATTCTGAATTTCATAATAATTACGGACCTTTCCATGACCTGACAAGGAATATAGTGGAGAAAATAGAGGCTGTTATGAACAAGGAACCTAATGAAAGGGACCGCGATGATTTGGTACTGATTCAACTTGAAATAAGAGACTCATTCCTTGAGGGCATTTCACCAATACTAGAATTTCCAGATATTTTTACAATGGTGCGAACTGCAAGATTGTGGGAGCATTATGAAATCCATCCGAAATTAGGTCTGTCTGATTCGCCATAGCCTCGATGAATCACGTCACGAGTTCGAGTTTCGCCAGTTAAATAGATTCAGTGTAGAGGAAACAAACTCTACCATTGTTATCGATTGGTTATTGGAAGACATGGCTGTCCTAACCAAATCCAACAATTCATCATCTGCTTCTTGATCAATAATCGCACTGACCAATATAGGAATGCGTAAACCAACTTGACTTTCATTACGTTTCTCCATGGCAACAGAGACCCTGGACATTGCAGCATTAACCTCAGGATTCATTTGCAACTATCTCCTTTTGATTGTAGTAAGTCAATTCTTCATC
>DUKP01000136.1 GCA_013329295.1 Candidatus Poseidoniaceae archaeon | reverse complement strand
GGAGAGTATCAAGTATATGTTCATCATTACAAGAAACATAAGAAGCGTAGAACCAAAGATCCGACAAAATTCAAGGTTATCGTCAACAATATTGGTGAACTGCTAGAATTTGATGGTAAATTATCTCATGGTGACCCAATCAAATTAGTTGCCCAATTCGAAGTTCCAACTGCTGAAGAAAGGCAAGCAAGAATTGCTGCCATTCGTGCTGAAATGGAATTATTATCTTCAAGTAAAAAAGATACAGAGACTGAAGAGATAGAAGTTGAAGTTAAACTTGAAGATGATGAATGAAAATAATTTCATGATAGAATATCTGTCAAGCGAGATTCATTTTTTGCTTTCTTTATTGACCTAGCAATTCTTCTACCAGTTGACATCCTTTCTTCGTTGATATCGGAATAAGGTGAACCTCCAACAAATGGATTGGAGCCTGCAACAATTCTTGCACTTATTTCAAAGACTTTGAATTCTAATTGATCAGTAACAATTGTTTCCAAGCAGAAAGGACCTATCATGCCACGACTCCCCTCTTCAAGAACGAAAGATTCGGCTACAGTTCCCTCTGCCATTTCAAATGCTTTAGGAAGTAACGATTCTCTAATCACTACTGGTTGATTGCCAGTTACAACAAAAGAAGGCTCTAAGCTCATTTCACGCAAGTCTCTCAAAGAACCTAATTTGTAGAACTCATCAACATTAGATTCATCTCTTCTATCCATTGATAGTAACTCAAGTCTTCCAAGATTTTTTCCTGCATGTTTGCCTTTCCCTTGAACTTGATATCCATCCTCAGCAATTGGGTCAAAGAAGAAATGCAAATAATAACGGCAGCCAAGGACATATTCTTGGATAGTGAATTCTTCCTCTATGTCGACATTTCTACGGAAGTCACGATAATCTCTTGCGATAAAGTAACCTCTACCACCTTTTGCTCCAGCGTACTTGACAATTACTGGGCCATCGATATTGTGTGGGTCATCCAATACTTTAGGCATGTCACAACCACCAGCTTCTAACCAATCTCTTTGTCTTTGTCTACTACTTTCCCAGTGAAGGATTCCTCTATTCCCAAAAGTGGGGACTTGGAGATTTTTGAAATTTGTAGAGCCAAGATATTCTACAAGAGAACCGTGTGGGATTATTATCACGTTACGCTTCCTAAACCATTCTGCATAATCTAACATTTCTCGATAATCTTCTAACATTAACCATTCATCTGGATCAGCGCCAGGAAATGCTTGGTAGAACTTTCTACGGTTTTCACCAACAGCTATTCCTAGAGTTCGAAAACCTTCTTTTCTTGCCCCATGAAGGATTTGTAAAGACGAGTGAGATGCGACAACTCCTATTGTTAAGTTGTCAAGGTCGTAGTCGGAAAGCCAAGATTCCAGAGTATCCGTGTCTACGCCCATGTCGAGGGGTTTAGTGTCCCCCCTATGAGCATTATGGACTTATTTTTCATACTGCGATAAAAACAATCACCAAAAACTACCTCCAGTTTTTACATTTTGTCGAAAAGACAGTGAAAGTTCAAGTCTCTATTAGTCATCCGTTAAACATGGAAGATGTTGAGAGGTCTAGTCGAATGACTTATGGAAATTATCTCAGGTTAGAAGAAATGCTCACATTACAAGAGGGGCCTGAAGGTTATTTGCCAGAACCATGCAATGATGAGAAACATTTCATTATTGTTCATCAGGCATTTGAATTATGGTTTAAATTAGTCCTTTCAGAGTTAAAAGAAGTTCATTCTCTAATGAATAGTCAAAATATTGACGAAAATTCAATGCCTAAAATAGTTCACCATCTTAACAGAGTGTCTACAGTATTCGGTTTAATGTCACAACAGTGGAAGGTAATGGAAACCTTAACGCCTCAAGATTTTCTGTCATTTAGAGATCGATTAGGTACCTCTTCTGGTTTTGAGTCATGGCAATTAAGACAAATCGAGATTATTCTTGGTCTTGAGCAGCAACAGAGAGATGCAGGCATGGATCCCTTGAGTCATATGAAAAAGTTGGAAAAAGAAGGTAAAATATCTTCAAACGTGCTTACTGAATTTGAAGAAATGATTAATTCACCATCGCTTAATAAATTGCTCAATGATTGGCTTTCTCGCACACCAATAAATGGTTCTTTACCTAGTGATTCAAACGACGAAAAAATAGTTTCAGATTATATAGAAAGCCACCTTGATGCTATGAAAACTCATTCTGGAATGGTAATTTCTCACTTTAAATCGATTGGACATGGTGATGAATCAACACTTGGCGATAGATTAAACAAATCAATATTGGGTGCAAGAGAATTCCTTCTTCCAAGTGAAAAACCAAATAGAGCAAGAGCAGGACTTTTATTCATTGAATCATATCGAGAATTACCTCTATTGTCTTGGCCAAGAGCACTCATTGATTCATTTGTTGAACTTGAAGAATCTATATTGTTATTCAGAAATTCACACGCAAGAATGGTTGAGAGAATGATTGGTAGAAGGATGGGTACAGGTGGATCAAGTGGAGTTGATTATCTTGATGCAACCTTGAAATATCGTATATTCGTTGATTTATGGACCATTAGGACCATTTTGGTCAAAAGAGATTTGTTACCTGAAGTTACAAATTCAGCTTATTACGGATTTAACTCTCAAGTATGACTTAGTCTTCGTGAGGGTCAATATCAATTGGAATTAATTCGTGCTCATATTCATAAAGAGCGATTTTTAGTGGGTCAAGAACAAATCTAACCGATGCTTCTTCGAATCCATAAAGAGAAATTAGTTCTTCTTTGAATGCCTCACGTAGAACATCTTCATTGGCATAGAGTGGAGCGCCCATTCCAATTTGAAGGGCTCTTGCCCCAATAATTCTAGCTCTTTCAAATCGGGTATGAAGACGAATCGGTTTTACCATAGCAATCACTTCGACACTCAGTCGTAGCCATGCCTAAGTGCAGTTGTTTTTCAAACTAACCCACATTATTCCGATTCATAAGCATCTTGTTTTTGGAGTTTTCTAAACCAAATTAGTGCAGGCATTAAGCACAAAAGCAACCCGATAAATGCGATTAATGCAATGTCATATCCGCCATCGTATGCAAGTAAATCGTAATCTTCATTAGATTCATAATTGAGATTTTTTTCTCCAGTAGGACTTGTCGATAATGATTGCAAAGGTTGGATTTTATCTTCTTGTAAGACAAAAATCAACCTACTGGTTGAATCATTTAACCACATACTGATGTTTTGCTCGCGGGAATAATTGGGAATTGTCATTTTGTCAACTGCGAGAAAGGGTAATGTTCGATTATCCAACTCATGCTTGACAGATTCCAATTTCCATATTGTCAAATTGTAATTTGTTGTAGTATTCCAATAAACCATTCCTTTGGAAACTGATAAGTTATCAATGCCTGAAAAGTTGTTATCTATTTCGGCAAGACTTTGATTTAATTCCATTCCTTGACTTGACCCCGTTAGTAAACTATCACTATTGATTACTAAGGATGGAATAAATAACAATCGATACGTATTTTCGAATTTATTTTTGGAATGATTTAGATAACTTTGATCAAGAACCGATGGGTGATGTTGCATCAATGCAATTTTTTCAAAGTCCAATGTTTCTAAAAGTAACTCCAGTGATTCACATGGTTCACACCAATCTGCGCCAAAATATTCAATCATATGTTCAGGTCTTGAAGGCTCACAAGTTTCATTATCATTACATGGCAAATCAAGTACAAATACATCTAAAATATCAAGAGAATCGCTTTCTGAGTTAGTATTGTCATTTTCATTCTCTGCAGCAGAAAAAGGCATTATTAGCATTGAAGAAATCAAAAAAACCATCATCATTGGCATGCGTTTCTTTAAACCATCACTTGTCAAATTTCTAAGGCATGTGTTCAAAAGGGGCACTCTACTCCATTGAACCATGGAGGAGGCTTGGTGGCGACGCCCTTCAACATTGCCTCTTTTTATGTTGATTTTTGCCGTGTTAATTATCTCTTTTGGCGGTGCGATAAGAATTCATGATGCAGGTGAATCTTGCCCTGATTGGCCTAAATGTTTTGGAACTTATGGCTTTGACATATCAGAAGATGAACAAGCGGCTTACTGGGAAGAAAATCCCGATCAAATCGATTCAAGAGGCGTGGAACATCGCTATACAGTGTTTGAAATATTCTTAGAATGGTTTCATAGATTCTTAGTTGGTGTAATCGCAATTCCAGTATTATTGAATGTGTTTGTTGCAAAGCGTAAAATAGAATTTTATGGTAAACAAAATTTCTATGCCTCAGTATTCATTGCAATTTTATTATTTACCCAAGCATTTGTTGGCGCTATCACAGTATTCTATGATAATGTAGATTGGTCTGTTGCGCTTCATTTGTCATTAGCCTCGATATTTACTGCTTCGATAATATGGCAATACAAATTAACTCGAGTTAAGGAAGGAGCAAATTGGAGTTTCATCAAGGTTAAATCAGACTTTGTTCGACTTTATCGAAAGAAATTTGACTTGATGGCAATGTCAGTATTGATTCTACTTATTTTGGGTGCTTGGGTTTCTTCAACAGCAGGAGGACAATACAATCAATCATGTTCGGTTGGATTCCCCGATGCTTGGCCACAATGTAATGGTCAGTTCCTTCCATCACTTGACAATTCAGGCATATTGGTGCAGATGATTCATAGAATTGGAGCTTTGTTGGTTGGTCTGGTGTTGATTGTTTCATTATTGAGATTAAAAGAGGAAAAAGATGACTTTCAAAACTCTACACCATTTTACAATGCATTACTTCTAACCTCAATTCTGTGGTTCAGTAATTTGATGATTGGGGCTGCTTACCTAATCAAAGCAAAGATAGGCGAATTTCCTGAATGGATATCTCTATTACACCTATTGTTCGGGGTATCAACATTCCTAGTTGCAGCAAGCGGCCCAATGATGTTTAGATTAAGCCAAAGCGATGCACAGGACAATGAAGAGTGATTTCATGAGCGAAATAAAACCGGCAATTCCTCATCCTGGATGGCCAAAAGTTTTCATCAAGTTAATGAAATTAAGAGTTATCGTTTTGTTACAAATAACTGCAATATGTGCTATATTAGTTCACGATATGTTATCCAGGCATGGATTGATAGATGTAGACAGGTCATGGGAAGATACATTTTTTGCATCTTTAATTACCTTAGTAGGGGGTACTTTGTCTGCTGGAGGCTCCAATGCCATCAATATGTGGTTCGATGCTGATATAGACCAACATATGAGAAGAACCCAAAACAGACCAGTTCCATTAGGACATATTTCGGCAAATGGTGCCTTAATTTTTGGAATTATAATTGCTGTAATTGGGTCTGCACTATTTTTGTTAGTGAGTTGGAAAGCAGCCTTTTGGTCATTTTTCTCAGTTTTGTTTTATGTTCTAATTTATACAATTTGGCTAAAAAGAAGAACGCCACAAAACATTGTCATCGGAGGTATAGCAGGATCAACTCCACCACTTATTGGCTGGGCAGTAGCAGCAGCAGATTACACTAGTAATTACAATCCACTAGACTTGGGTTCAGCAATACCTTGGATGTTATTTGCCCTGATTTTCCTTTGGACTCCACCTCATTTCTGGGCTCTAGCTTTGTATCGTTCTGGAGAATATGCTAAAGCAGAGGTTCCAATGATGAATGAAGTTAAAGGAACAGAACATACATTGTTTCAATCAAAAATTTATTGTGTTTTGTTATTTATGTTAGGCTCAGTACCTTGCTTTTGGCCAAATTCAGGCCTTCCTTTAATTTGGTCTTTCATCGCTGGTGGGCTAACATTGTGGTATTCAGCGTCAGTTTGGGCAATAGACCCCAATGAGCCTTTTGATGAAAATGGGAGAATGCCTAAGGCAGCAAAATCATTCTTCAGGTCATTGTATTATCTTGGCTACATGTTCCTACTATTGGTTTTAGTGTCAGCAATTCCACCAGAATCGTTAGGTTATTTCGGACCTTTATCGCAGAATTGAATGACATAATATCAACCGTCATATTCATGACTACATCTAATTTGGCAAGGCTTACTGCGGCAGTCGCATAGCCT
>DUKP01000074.1 GCA_013329295.1 Candidatus Poseidoniaceae archaeon | reverse complement strand
AAGATTATCATCGGACAAAAGATCCTAACCAAATTAAATCCTAGACTCCCAGAACTTTACCGTGGAATGAAGAGAAGAGCACAAACCATTTCTGCCAAAGATGCTGGTGTACTCATCACAAGATTGGGCATTGGTCCAGGGGATACAATATTGGAGGCTGGATTAGGGAGTGGCGGCCTGTCTCTTCATCTTGCAAGAGTTTTAGGTGATACTGGTTTTTTGATAACCGTAGAGGCAAGAGATGAACATGCTGAAGTCGGCCTAGAAAATCTAAATCGTGCCAAGAAATGCTTGTCACAATTCCCTAATCATCATCATATTTCGGGTGATATTACTGAAGTTGTTGAAAAAATTAAGCAAGTATCATCCCAAGTTGATGGAATAATCTTAGACTTACCAAACCATGATGTTGCAATAAATTCGGTTGCAGGTTTACTGAAACCTGGTGGTAGAATTGCATGCTACTGTCCAGTCACAAGTCAAGTTGAGAGAGCATGGGATGCATGTGAAGCAAATAATTTGCATATTGAATGGGCTGGAGAACTGATGGAAAGACAATGGGGCAAGGCATCAAAAGGTGGCATGAGACCAGTAAACGGTCCATTTGGACATACAGCATTTTTACTAATTGCTCACAAGCGTTGATCAGAACTTTTGATTCTCAACAACTCTAATCTTCTTGTCACATTGTGGACAGCTAAACTTGAATGGTGGAATACTGCCTCTTGGAACACCAAGTTTTGCTTCACAGAATGGGCAGATAACCTTGTTATCTGGTGTCATTCGACATTCATTAGATTGTAACTTGTGTGCTTTAATTGTCTTTTCTTCCTTTTTCTTAGGTTTCTTATCGGGCTTGCTTTCCTCTTGTTCACCAGCCTCTTCAATCGTAGCTTTGACAGAAGCGATTTTTCTACGCTTCCTTAAGAAATTCATAAGCACGAGTAATAGGATTGCAAATACCCATCCACCAACCATAGCAGAAATAGATTGCTGCTCATCAAGTACTACTCCGAACGGTAATTCCACACCATTTGGTGGCAACTCCGGGCCATCTATCATGATAACTAACTCATTATTTGATTCCGCAGGATATCCAACTCCACCTATCACTACAGTTGCTGAGATACTCAATAAAGCGGATTCTGATTCTGAGACTCTTGAATTAATCAAAATTTCAAATTCAGCACTTTGTCCATTGGCCAAGGTAAATTCATCAGAAGGTGTCTCTGAATTCACTGGAGTCAATATGATGTCGAATAGTGATGTGTCATTTCCAATAATGAATAAATTTCCATTTACTGGCGCATTGGCCTTATTTTTCACTGTGATAGTTGTTGAGGAACCACCCGATGACGCCATTGATAATGATTCATCTTTGAATGAAATTTCGAGAATATCATCATTATCCCAATTTTCTTCCACTGTAAAACTCTCAACTTCTTCGACAACATAATTACTTCTTGCGTTACTAGTAACTCTAAAAGTTAATGATGACGAACCTGCGCTTGCACCTGAATCAATTGTACAACTCCAAGAAAAGACTTGAGATGAAGCGCCTGCTGAAAGTGTAAATATTTCAGAAAGGCCACAGTCTTCACCGATTGTTGTTAATAGGAATTGATCCTCTCCAGTACCTGTGTTTGTTACTACTACATCTCCACTGATGGCTTCACCAGGCTTGGCACTATCATCGCCAGATAAAACCGTAATTTGAGCACTTGCTTGAATTGGAATAATCTTGAAGCCTATTGCTGATGAGACTGTATCATCATTAGAAGATGTCACTATTATTCCAACATCACAACCGCTTGTTGGAGCACCAGCAACTCTCTCTCTAATAGAAATAGTAACTGCTTGAGTTGAAGATGGATCTAGATTAATTGAGGAAGTAGATAATGTAGTATCAAACCAACTAGATGCATTGTTATTTTCATCAAAGTCTAATGCTACAAAGAAAGTATCTGATGCAGAACCAAGGTTCGTCACTTCAAATGTGTAAATAACTTCTGAAATAGGACCTGCAGCAATATTATTGTTGATTGAATTTACAGTCAAACCAACACTATCTGCAACTTGTAATTCGAGACTCAATGATTGCGAAAATTCGACTGATGAATAGGTAATGTTGAGAGGATATGAGCCTGACTGAGCTGTAGAAATCATACTTACACTCATTGTCACTGTAGAAGTAATACCGGTATCAAGGTCAACTTCAGTACTTGAAAACGTAGCATCTGCACCGGTTGGCAACCCTGCAACAGATGCGGTCAAATCCAAATCCATAGTTCCAGTATTAATTATAGACAATTGGACATCAACCGATTCACCTGGCTTGGTTGAAATTCTTCCATCTAATGGACCACTCATTGAGAAATTTGCTACCGGCTGAATATCAAAGTCAACGGTTGAGGTACTTGATGAATCAGAATATGTCGATGTAAATCCTTGAGAATAAGCGCCAACAAACCCGTTTGCTATATCTGTAACCAATGTCCAAACTCCAATTCCACCTGCGGAAACATTCACACTACTACTGCTAATCAATGAGGTGCTGAGTGGTGAATCATCATCAATATCTAAGAAAAATTCTACTAACTCACTACCATTATTGTAAACTCTAATCTCATATTGTTCCGGATTTTGAGGAGTCAATTCAATTACTCCTGCAGTTGGAGAATATAATTCAAACACGATTAGTTCATCAATACCTATGTTGAATTCATATGCTTCGGCATCATATGAGTAATCGCCATACATGCCTTCACCATCAAGCGATAATACACATTCATCAGATTTAGTTGCTGTAGAATCAACATCTAAAGTGAATCCGATATTTTCCGATGCTCCAGGCGATAAATCATTGGTCATAGCATCAATTAATTGTACAACACATGGGCCAGAAGTAACTTCTAATTGCCAATTTAAATCCAATTCCGAATTTCCAGTATTAGTTACTTGAATCGAAGTTGTAGAAATTTGACCAGGGATGAAATCAGAATCTTGGTCAAGGAAAGAGAAACTTAAGTTGTTTTCAGCAAGTACCTCTACAACAAATGTGTAACTGTTTGAAGTATTACCATTAGTTGAGGCTGAAAATAAATTGAAACCATAGAAACCAGGTGCTGCATCACTAGGTATTGACACCTGAATAGTTGTTTGAGAGGTGCTACCAGCAGGCATATTGCTTAATTCTTGGTCAGCAAAAACCAAATTCCATCCCGGAGGAATTGTTCGTGATTGACTCATTATAGATGGACTTGATGATTGTTGCCAAGGATATTCAATGTCACTTGTTTGATTGAAAACAGTATCATCGGCTGCTTGCTGCAATTCAAGTTTCAATGCCGCTGACAAGGCAATTGTGTCATTGGTCTCCACAGAAGCATTTCCAGTCATCGAGGCATAAAGGACACAAGCTGCAAGATAGGAACCTGTTAGAGATGGCTCCCTTCCATTACTATCGTAGAGTTCGTAGAAAGTATTGCCAGGCAATGAAGGTGTTCCCCCATCATCCATTACTCGGTAGTAAACGTTCTCATATGCTAAGCCAACTGGAGCAATCCAAACATCTCTAGTTGGAGTTGTCATATTGTCATGATAATCAGTATATCCATCCTCCAATCGTTCCTGCATATTTGTAAAATTGGAATAAAGCATAGGGTTTAGGGAATCTCCGTTCCTGAATCCCCATGTCATCATCAGCATGACTTCTGAACCTTCAGACTCAATTATGTTTGCAAGTTCTATACCTGCATCCTTGCTTTCAATCCACTCTGAATTCGACCGAGGATAACCCGGAGTCTGGCTTTGGTCATGAAACACAACTAGATCCCAAGTATGACCCGAATCTCTTAGACTCGTATTCCATACATTGCCACTTGTATTGATGTCATTCAAATGCATTGGTAAGTCATAACCCGAAATTCCGGTATTAGCAATTGTCGAATTGTGCTCACCAACAGAATCAAAAATATCGGCCAACATTACATTAACATTATTGTTTGAAATTAGAGTATTACCATACATAAGTATGTTTTCAGGAACATCGACTATTGAATTGTTATTTTGATTATTGGTGTTATTTGTGTGGTTGGCCCAAAAACTCGCTAAATCAGGCTCAGCGTCAACATCGAGTAAAATTGTGTCTGGTGCATTTCCGTCATTGTTTACATCAATAGTGTAATTTGCCGAAGTCCCAGCATACATTTGTTGCAGTGGGCCATTCATGGAATTAAATGCTAATGATGAAGCATAGGACGGCTCTACTGTCACATATGCAGTCATTGTACTATACAAATCTCCATCCTGTTCACTTACATTTACTACAAATGAACCACTGTCCGAAGGTAGTGCTCCAATATCTAAGACAATTACTAAATCTACTGATGTGCTTTGTGTTGGTATTACAGAACTGGTAGTATTGTTAACTAAATTTATGTGCCAAACATCACTCAAATCGTCGGTTTCTAAGGAAATATTGTAATTTTCAATCGAAGAGCCATTGTTCTCAATAGTGAGTGTTGCATTGGTTGAATCGCCACCCTGCATCACAATATGGGGTGTATCAAGCGACAAAAGAATTGTATCACTTGCACTGGCGCTACCTACCATAGGAGTTACGCTTGCAGATACCATTAGGATAACAAACAACATTGCTTTTGATGCAGTACGCGACATAAGACCAAGTTGACCCAGCATGAACCCCCTCTTGAGTGAATCGGAGATTTGGACTTGATTTAGTCAATCATTGACCATCTTGTAAGGCTCGAATACGAGACTCATCAATTACTTCCCAAGGGAATTCGCCTTTATCGGTTGGAACGCGTCCAAAATGGCCACCTGCGGCAGTGATTGAATAAATTGGCACTTGTAATTTAAGATCTCGAGAAATTGCTCCTGGCCTAAAATCAAAGACATTTCTTACTCTGTTTGCAACCTCTGCCTCACTCAAGGAAGATGTGCCAAAGGTTTCGACCCTAACACTCACCGGTTCTGCAACGCCGATTACATAAGCTAACTGAATCTCACAACGTGAAGCCAAACCTGCAGCAACAACGTGCTTTGCTGCCCATCTTGAAGCGTAGGCTGCTGAGCGATCTACTTTTGATGGATCTTTGCCTGAGAAAGCGCCACCACCGTGTCTACCCATTCCTCCATAAGTATCAACAATAATTTTTC
>DUKP01000207.1:1435-2949 GCA_013329295.1 Candidatus Poseidoniaceae archaeon | reverse complement strand
TTAGAAGAGTGTGCTGAAGAGATGGCTGATGTATTGATTTTGTTAATGGGTCATTCAATAGCAATGAAAATTGACTTGAAAGCAGCATTTGAAAAGAAGTATCATCGAATAATGCAACGTAAAGCCTTAACTGGTAGGCTTGGAGTAAGAGTCACTGAGTACCAAAATCAAGATTAAATCAGCTTCCTTTAACCAATATTTCAAATGTCATATCATATTGATCTTTATCAGATTTTTCGACAAATTTTGTTTCTGAAACTGAAAAGAGATCTTCATCAATTTCTGGAGCAAATGTATCTGGTTGCTCGACATTACAATGAATTATTGTTCGATAAATTTTCTCGATATGAGGTAAGAATAAAGAATATATCTCTCCACCACCAATAATGAATACATTTTGCTCCATTGACAACTTAATCACTTCTTCAAATGTTGTGGTTTCTATATCATCACGATGTCCTCGAGTCATCACTAAGTGTCTACGCTCAGGTAATTTTCCAGGCAGACTTTCCCAAGTTTTTCTACCCATTACAATAGTTCCTCCAAGGGTGATTTTTTTGAAGTGCTGTAAATCTGTAGATTGTCGCCAAGGCAAATCACCATCTTTACCAATGGCATTTTGTAAATCACAAGCAAAAATCATTGTTAACATTTTACCAACTCAAACTGCAATTGGTGCTGAAATATGAGGATGATGTTGATAATCTAGAACTTCTATATCATCAAAGTCAAAATTGTCTATATCGGTAATTTCAGGATTTAATTTCAATTTAGGTAAAGCCATTGGTTCTCGAGTAATTTGTAGTTTTGCTTGATCTAAATGATTATTGTAAAGGTGTGCATCACCAATTGTGTGAACAAAGACTCCCGGTTGTAAATTACAAACTTGCGCCATCATATGAGTAAGCAATGCATATGATGCAATATTAAATGGCACTCCAAGAAATACATCAGCACTTCTTTGATACAATTGGCAATTCAGTTTTCCATTTGCTACATGAAATTGGAAAAAGGCATGACATGGCATGAGTGCCATTTCATCTAATTCACCAACATTCCAAGCAGAGACAATGATTCTTCGACTGTTTGGATTTTTCTTAATCATCTCAATAGCATCTTCAACTTGGTCGATAATACGGCCATCTTTTGCTTCCCATTTACGCCACTGCTTACCATAAACTGGTCCAAGGTCACCATTCTCATCAGCCCATTCGTTCCATATTCTGACACCATTTTCTTGCAGATATTTGACATTGGTATCTCCTTTGAGGAACCAAAGCAATTCGTAAACTATAGATTTCAAATGTAATTTTTTTGTAGTGACCATGGGAAATCCTTTAGATAAATCAAATCTCATTTGATGTCCAAATACTGATAGCGTCCCAGTGCCTGTTCTATCGCCTTTCTGTTCACCCTCATTTAGGATTCTGCGAATTAGACTTAGATATTGTTCCACACCATCACCAAACCTACCAATGGTAGCCAGCATTTGATAATTTTGAACAAGAGAATGT
>DUKP01000207.1:0-1036 GCA_013329295.1 Candidatus Poseidoniaceae archaeon | reverse complement strand
GATATAGTAGATTTTATTTCATGCTTTTCTTGCTTAGAAATTTGCTCTAAAATATCGGAAGTCATTGCCCCTCCATTAGGGTCCTGAAGCCATTCATACCAAGTAATTCTTTGTCCAAAATTTACCTTAACTGGACGCCACAACTTTGGCAATTTATCCTTTTGTGGAGCCATCATTTCTCTAGTGCCAATTAAGGCAATTGGGATTACTATGGCATTTGGGAATGAAGCAGCAAGTCTAGCAATGCCTGTTTTACCTGGTAATAAAAATGGGTGTTCAGTTTTCTTAGATCTTGTTCCTTCAGGAAAAATCCCTAATGCTGAATTGTCAGCTAATACATCTGCTGCACTAGCTAATGCTTCTTCTCCACCAGCTTCACGATGTGTTTCAATTTGACCAGTTAGATTCATGATAAGTCGTAAAAAGAAATTCTTAAAGTGACCATCTTTTGCTAGATAATGAACCTTTCTTCTAGAAGAAGCGATAACTAAAATCGGATCTACATGTGAAAGATGATTTGCAGCAAAGATAGTTGCACCCTTTCCAGGTATATTTTCGGAACCAGTAGCCCTAATCCTCGCCCAACTCCTGATTATAGGGGAGAAAATAAACCGTATTATTGAGTATCCTGGTGTATAAGAAATGCCGCCATTATGCGGCTCAATTTTCCAATGATTTTCTAATAACTGCCAAGCATCTTCGATACTGGCCAGTGGCTTGTTCATACATTCTGCATGAGGTATACTCTTTGATAGTTACTTTGATGATTTTAAAAAAAGTTAGTTTTTGCGACAGATTTTTTTTGTTTCAAATACGAAGTATGAAAAACATGTTATTTGAGCAGTTTATGTCCGGGTAGTGGTAAGTTGAGGAGAGCAATGAATTCATTTTGTGTTCTTCTTCTCGTTTTAGGATTGGTTTTTTCTCCTGCTGTCATTGCAGATGTTGAGTGGGAAGAAGATGGTTGGCTAAACACTAATCTTGTCAAAGAGCGATTGAACAATGGCGATGAATTTGGGTGTTATGATATCCCTGG
>DUKP01000119.1 GCA_013329295.1 Candidatus Poseidoniaceae archaeon | reverse complement strand
CGGTCTTGCAATAGATACAAGAATAAAAATGACTCCTCAAAACCTTGCAGTTGGGCAACAGTCAACAGTTGTAGTTCAAGCCTATGACTTAGCAGGTAATACTTGGAACGTTAATGGTTCGGTAGAGGTTTTGATTGGTAATCAGTCAACATTAGTTTCTCAACAAGATTACTACACTCTAATCCCAGACTCAGTTGGAGCATTTGCGGTTAGAGGAAGTTGGTTTGACGAGGCATCTGGTATTTTATTCGAATCTCAATCTATCGAGCAAGTAGGTTTTGGAGAACTAGCTGTAATTGAATTGAATGGGCAAGGTCAAAAGATTCCTATTGATGTCCCATTTGATTTGAATCCTCGGTTCTTTGATTCTTATGGTAATCAACTTAGTGATATATTTGTTAATTGGACAATCGATGGCGAAGATCAAACATTGAGCATGTCTTTACTGGATTATAATTGGATTCCTACAACTATTGGTAGTCATGAGATTCAAGCTAATGCAGCCGGAGTATTTTCTATAGTCTCTCTAACAGTTTCTGCAGGCGAAGCTAGACAAATAATCACTAATCAAGAGTCAGGCTTTGAAGTTGAATCAGGAGTAGAATCAGATATTTTCATTCAAATTTCTGATTCAAGAAATAATCTTGCTCCTGCAGAATCAGTATCAACAAACCTAAATTCAACAATTGGTGAATTTGTTCCATCGATTGCAGGTAGAGGATACTGGACTTTTACCGGAAATGTGTCAGGAGAGTATAGCTTGACAATTTCTCAAGATAATGCAGAGCATACTATTCCATTGATAGTTAATCCAGGTCAAGCCATACAATTGTTTGGTGAAATAGAGAGTAAGGATTACAAGCAAGGGGATATCGCTTTATTGCGTGTATATGGAGTAGATATTAACAATAACAAAGTACCAGTTGAGCCTGAAAACACAACCATTAGTTGTACCTCTGGTCCTGACAAATTTATCACATCTGATACTTGGGAATTGGAAATTTCAAAATCTGGCTTAGACCGATCTTGCAGCATTACTTGGAATGGTTTAGTTACTCAAGCATTCTTTGATGTTGAGTCTGTTCTGCTTGGCGGAGCTATTGGTTCGACAAATACTGCCATGACAATTGCAGCAGTATTGCTTGGTTTGATTTTGACAACAATGGTAGTATTGGTGCGTAGAGCAAATTATGAACCAGAAGATGGAGATTGGTTTGACGATGACGAATATGATGATGAAGACTACTATGATGATGATGAAGACGATTATTCCGAAGAGGAGCCAAAAGAAGCAGCAGTTGCTCAATCAGCACCACCAAATCAGAATACCAATATGGCGCCAACACTATCTCCTCAAGAAAAGACACGATTAGCAGTTGAAGCTGGTAGATTAGGAGTTATGCAAGCAATAGATGCCAGCCAGCAAGGTGCTAGCGGCTGGTACGTTGATGTCAGTAGTGAAATTCAATATTGGAATGTTGGTCCAGATGGTTCTTGGACTAGAGTTTCGTGAAATTTTCGAAATTCATTCAGATTCCAAACTTGTATTTTCCAAATTCTTGTAGTTCTTTTCACCATAAATTTTGTAGGTAGAAAGTCCAAGAACTATGGCGGCTAATGCTCCAATTATGGCTTTAGAACCCATCAAGTAGACTAGAATTGCGCCCGCAATTATACCAAAGACCTGGACAAATGGGTACAATGGAGATTTAAATTCTGGTTGGTACCATTCGTGTTTTTGATTTTCTCTTCTTAGAATAATAACACAAGCATTCAAGGCTACAATGACCATAATTTGGAATCCTGAGGCTAATTTAGCAACATCCTTGACCGGTAATGTTAGGATGCAAATTCCCATTGCAACACCTGTAATAATAATTGACCAATGAGGAGTACCAAATTTCTCATTTGTTTCACTTAAATTATCTGGTAAAAGACAATCCTTGGCCATTGCAAACAAGAATCTTGATGCAGCCAATAATCCTGATAGAGCACCTGAAATCATTGTAAGAAAAGCTAATAGCGCCATAGCAATGCCAATTTCAGTCGATGCCACAGCATCTACGAAGGCAAAGATCGGATCTTCTCTTGGGCTACCATCTGAATTAACCCACCATTCGCCTTCTACAGCCCCCATCATAATGAATGTAACAACCACATATAGCAAAGTAATCAGTAGTAGAGATAATAGCATACCAGCAGGTAGATTCTTTTTTGGTTCCTTAATTTCTCCACCCAAAGCCCCTGCTTTGTATATTCCTGCATAAGCGACAAAGACTAACGCAGCAGCCTCTGCGACCAATACTGGGTCATCTCTTGAAACGTCAAATGCTCCATCAATGGGGCGGGAAAAATCAAAACTTGCATCGAATAATTGGATGAAACATATGACTAAAATCAATATTGTAGTTAATGCCAAGATTGGTGTTTGAAATGCTTTGACTTTCTTAATACCAAAGATATTGAGTATAGTAATCAATGCTAGTGCAGACATGATAACAAACGTAGCGTTAGTAGATATGTCAAGATAATTCGTTACCGCATACATGTAAGCGGAAAAACCAATCAATGCAAAGGCAGATTTCAGTAGAAATGAAGCCCATAATCCTAAACCACTAATGGTTCCAATAATTGGTCCGAATGACCGTTCGAGGTAAACATATGCACCACCATTTACTGGCATTGCAGAAGCCAGTTCTGATTTTGACAAAGCACCAGGTAAAAACACGATTCCGGCCAGTAAAAATGCCAACCATATTCCTGGACCCATTACTGAGGCAGCAAAAGAAGGAAGGACAAATAACCCTGAGCCAATACTTGCGGCTACAGTGACAATAATTACTCCAACTAATGTCAATGATCTTTTGATGGTTGATTTAACATCATCAACAACGCCCGAAACATCACCCTTCAGCAATTTGTCTGCGGTTGATTTTATGTCCATTGAAATCTCACCTCATTTTGGTAAATTACCGTATTTCTACCAAATACCTATCAATATTGGGCGGTAACAAACGAAGGTAGTTATTGATTACTAAAGAAATCTAAGGATTATGTCCGAAATCCGGTAATTCAAATACTGGCGATAACCTTCATCTCTACGGCAATTGGTGTTGGTAAAGCCCTTATTGCTAAGGTAGTTCTAGTAGGTCCAACTTTACCAAGGGTTTCTGCCCAAACTTCATTGTAACCTTGAAAGTCACGATCCATATCTACTAAAAAAGAAGTCACATCGAGAACTTTGTCAAGTGATGAACCAGCTTCTTCGAGAATTCTAGCGATGTTATTGACAACAGCATGAGTCTGTTCTTTTATGTCATAGTTGAGAGGTTTACCGCTATTGTCATGAATTGGCCCACCAGGAATCTCATTAGTTCCAGGCTGCCTTGGACCCACTCCTGACAAGTAAATCAAGTCACCAACTCTTCTTGCATGCGGATATGCACCAACGGGTTTTGGAGCAGCATCTGTATTAACTGAACCTTCAGCCTTAGTTGGCTCCCATAAAGCAGGTCCATCGTCTGTTTCTATCTTACTTTCTTGTTGTGTGTTAGAGTCCAATACGCCCCTTTCACCAGCAAAAATTTCAACATCATCTTCATCATATTCTTTGTCACCAAATCCAGAGGGCGTAGGATTGAGATTTACCACAGCACAACCTGCGCCGTGAATTCCCTCATATGCTAGAACATTACCAGTCAAATTATTTCGATTATCATTCATTGCAGATAACCACCACATTGGCTTGAAATTAACCACTTTTTGAACACGTATCTGTCGCTGAATAGTTCTTGAGAGTTGGCCAACATCCTCAAGCCTACCTTCAGATAAAAATTCCAATATCTTTTGATTCCATTCATCATCTTTCAAAGAATGGATACGGTCATCTTTAGGGTCGATATGTTCAGTGAACATTCTATTTGAAAGGGACATTGCAGTGATTGCTACAGCTTTACGTCCAGTTCTTTTTACCAAATCTCGGCATGCTTTAGCTAGGACTGTAGTTTCACTCCTGTCGGCATAAACATTAGACGAAACGATAATTGCTGGTATTTTATTTTCTGGATTTAGTAGAGTAAGTGCAACTACTGAACCTACATCAATCGGAAAACCATGATAGTTCACACATCGACTTTGTAATCCACGTGATTTGTTTTCTGCATTCCATTGCTCGGCAAATTCAACATCAATCTTGAATGAGTAATGAATTGAACCTAACTCATGGAAGTCATGATCTACCATCACCCATTCAGGATTAGGGTCTGAAATAATTTGATGGCCAATGATACTTGGCCAAGTGGTTGAATAAATAATCAATAAATCTGCACCACTATCTTGGATAATTTTTGCAGCATCATCATATGCTTTTCTTAATCTGCCCCAACCCTCATTTTGTTCAGGTGCCAGCACAGTGTGTGGATGAACAGGTACAACAAATGATTCAACAATCTCACCATTAGTCATTTTCATGCCTCCTTATGTTTGTAGACTGGCCACTCAACGATTGCATTACCAGTGCCAATAATTGTGCCGTATCCGTGGAGAATTGCTGGATAGTTTGGGACTTCCAGAGTAGATAGCAACCAAGTAAATGCTCCACCATCTGTTTCAGCAATCGCTTGTTCGGTAAATTCAGGCATTTCATCAATAATTCTCTGGCATTGACCTGATTTCATGTAGTCAATAATTCGCATATCCCACAAATGCATAGCATGACTAGTAATGTGCTCTTTGCTCATATCTTCTGGAATATCTGACTCAGTGGTGAAATGACGATGAGATAATGAGTTACTTGCTAATACAACAACTTTCTTTCCACTTTCCAAAATCGCTTCACGTGTTGCTTTACCAAGTTCTATCATCATTTCTTGCATAACTTCAACTGAATAGTATGCACTTGAGCGGTTACTGGAAATTACCACTAATGGCTTATCCCATTGTGGTCTAAACATGTGGCCTGTGGTAATAGTTCCATAATCTACTCTAAAATCAGGATTAGTCATCATCTTGACTGTCAAACCTGCTTTGTCGGCTTTGTCATGAATCTGTTGAGCAAGTTCAACATCAACATTCATGTCGTAGTGATAGCGAAATAGGTTGGGAAAAATAGGATCTACAGAAAGACTTTGGAAATTTTCTAGTCCAAGGAAATGAGTTCCTACATAGGTTTGCCAGTGTGGCGATAGAATTACTATCGCATCATATTCTATCCCCTTTAGCGAGTCTCTAAGTCGTTCATAACCCCATCTAAGCTGTTCCCAGCCACCTTCTGCAACCGGTTCATTCTGCTCTGGATTCTCAGCATAAACCAAGTGGGGTGGGTGCGGTGCTAAACAGCCCGCAACAATCTCGCCCTGCGCCATGTTGCACGCTATGAGTAGGTTGCCTATATCATAAACGGATAATATCCTCGCCCTAAGGCTCAAACACCAGCGCTGATTGGGTGAATTATGGACGAGTTAGAAATTGAGGTATCTCAGTATGCAAGCTCGTCCAATGAATCAGAATTAGACCGTGTAAGAGGTATTGATTTTGATACTGGAATAAGACACATTATCGCACCAGCATTATTTGGTATGATTGTAGGAATTATCTTCCAGCAATATATCACTCCCGAATATAGTTGGCCTTCACCACCCCAAGGAGCAATTTTGACTTCGATTCTTCTTTCTCCATTACTTTATTTCATACTGGTAAGGGGAGAAGCATCAAGATGGTATGAGTACAGCATGGGTATTGCTTTACCTGGAGTAATTTTCTTTGTGGTTTGGTTCTCAGGATGGGGCGCATTATTTTGTGGCGGCTATGGTGCTTTGTTACTATGGGTTTGGATTTCTACCTCTTGGGGAAGGTATGATTTGCCACCATTTAGGTATGGTGTATGGCATGCATTTGCTGTTGATATTGGCTCATTTTCTGGCGCTTTGCTAGTTTACAGTATGGGCCTATGATGTATAACTCTCAGAATCATTAGGGAAATCGCCAGTTCTAACATCTTCGCAGTATTGCTTTACTGCACCATCAATTGATTCTGCAAGATTTAGATATCTCCTAAGGAATCTTGGTGAAAAGTCCATAGTTATGCCAAGCAAATCATGCAATACCAATACTTGTCCATCACAATCAGGGCCAGCGCCGATTCCAATGGTTGGTATGTTAATCGCCTCACTTACTTTCTTTGCTAGTTCACGGGGAATCTTTTCTAATACAATTGCAAAACAACCAGCTTCTTCAAGGATTTTAGCATCTTCAATTAACTTAGCCGCTTCATCATCTTCCTTTGCTCTAACACTGTATGTGCCAAATTTGTAAATTGATTGAGGAGTAAGTCCAAGATGTCCCATTACTGGAATACCAGCAGTTAGAATTCTCTTAATTGACTCAACAATTTCAGCCCCACCTTCTAACTTGACAGCATGACCTTCTGCTTCTTTCATAATTCGAATAGCAGATTCAAGAGCAATTGCAGAATTACCTTGATAGGTTCCAAACGGCATATCCACTACAATAAGTGCTCTGTCAACAGCTCGCTTTACACATTGAGCGTGGTATATCATGTGATCCAAAGTCATCGGCACTGTAGTAACTTGCCCAGCCATTACATTTGATGCCGAATCTCCTACAAGAATTACATCCACTCCGCCATTGTCAACCAATTTTGCTAGTGAGTAATCATATGCGGTAAGCATAGTGATTTTCTCACCAGCACGCTTCATTTCTTGAAGCGTATGAGTTGTGACCTTCTTGGCTTGACCGTGAACGGACATGGTTAAACCACAGGCGTTGGAGTTTTGAAGGTCACGCTATCAATCTATTGAGTTAAACATCCATTTCTGCAAGAAATCTTGTCAATTTTAGGAATACCTCTTTCAGTTCAGAACATGATAATAATTGATACTTATTTTCTGGGTCACTAATAGTTAATGCAGCAACTGCAAACATAGATGATGAACTTTCATCAATAACAGTCGCAGTTCTATCTTCAATCCAATCCTCTAAAGTATCCTTTTCAATTTGCAAAATTCCACCAATTTTACCCAATATACCATTAAGTGTAGACCTTAATTCAGTTTGTTGAAATTCAGTTAATTCTTGTTCATCATCTAAGAAAGTCACATCTGCTGAAAGATATAGTTTCGAATGTTCACTATCTTCTGGAATTCTCTCAAGAATTGTCTCTAAGTCGGGAAGAATTCCAATTTCCGTAATCAAATCAGCCATTGATTCATCCTCAAAAGGTGGAAGAGCAGGTTCGATTACTCTGTCGATTTTAAACCGTCTTCGGCCAACAAATTCAATGAAGTGATTACTTCCTTTGGTTTCATGACTGATAATTTCTGCTTCACATCCAAATGCTCGAGGCCCATTCCATCCATTATGGAATGCGAGAGGATCTGTCATAATCATGCCAAATGGTTTGCCATCAAGCAGACAGTCATCGAGCATTTGCCTATATCGCGGTTCAAAAATCCGCAGACTTTGTATCTCTCCTGGAACAAGAACCATTGGAAGAACAAACAATGGCAATGTTCCAGTCTCGGACATAGCGTGAATTCAATGAATTTGCTTATCAAGATATGTTCATTCTTCTTTTACACATATATTGCTGAGTTCAGAGAAGAAATTCAGTGACCAGTCGCCACCTTCTCTACCTACTCCTGAACTTTTGACACCACCAAATGGAGTTCTAAGGTCACGGTGAAGCCATGTATTTACCCACAAAATACCACTATCTATTCGCTCAGCGACAGATTTGCCACGAGTAGGATTTGAAGTCCAGACCGAGCCTGCTAAACCATATTCAGTGATGTTAGCCATTTCAATTGCTTCATCGTCAGTAATGAATCGATGAATTGATGCTACAGGTCCAAAAATTTCTTCAGTTGCACATCGGGAATCAATTGCTAAACCTTCGATAAGAGTAGGTTCGATGAATGCGCCATCAGCATTAGGAGGAGGTAGTGTTAACTTGGAGCCTCCCACAGAAATTTTCCCACCTTCTTGTTTGGCAAGTTCAATGTATGAGAGGACCTTTTCCATGTGTTCAGATGAAATTACAGAACCGATGTCAGTGTTTTCATCACTTGGATTACCAATTGTCATGGATTCAACTTCATTAATCAATAAAGTAACAAATTCATCATAGATGTTGTCAGCAACAAGAATTCTTGAACCACATAAACATACTTGGCCAGAATTCGTAAATGCTGCTCTAGCAGCACCTTTTGCTGCATTTGGCAAGTCAGCATCATCAAGAATAATGGTAGCATTTTTACCACCGAGTTCAAGTGATAATTTTTTGAACATAGGTGCAGCTGTTTGTGCAACAATCTTTCCAGTTGCAGTACCGCCAGTAAATGAGATTGCCTTGATGTTTGGATGTTCTAAAATAGATTGACCAGCACTTGGTCCAAGACCATGAACAATATTTATCACTCCTTCTGGGAATTCTATTGATGTTAGAATCTCGCACAGTAAGTTAGCGGTTAGTGGAGTCATTTCACTTGGTTTTGCCACTATTGTATTACCCATTACCAATGCAGGAGCAATTTTCCATGTCAGCAAGTATAGCGGAAGGTTCCAAGGAGTAATTAGACCTACAACGCCAACAGGTTTTCTGGTCACATAATTAGTTGCGTCAGACATTTTGTAATTCAGTTCAATTAGATTCTCAGCATGTTCAGCAAAAAATTCGAAGTTACTTACACTACGTGCAGCATCTACTCGCTTGGCGAGACTAATTGGTTTGCCTGTGTCCATGCTTTCTAAAGCGGCAACATCTTCTTTGCGTGATTCCAGGGCGTTAGCAATTTTTCTTAGCCAAATGATTCGCTCGTCAATCGAAAGTTGTGACCAATTAGGTAAGGCGTTTTGAGCAGCCTTGACTGCCATTTCTACATCTTCTTTGGTAGAACTTGGTATTTTTGATGTGATTTTTCCAGTAGCTGGATTAAGATTTTCGAGATAGTTTTTTTTCAATGGTGCTATGAATTCTCCACCAATGAAATTTTCAATTTGCAAACTCACACCTCGATATCATAAGTCCATCTATCACGGTCAGGATCCCATTCATCCCATGTATCTATGTCCCCTAGTGATTTGACATATTTTGGTGGAACAATACCAGGCACGATAAATGCCTTTTGTCTGTGTAAAGGATATGGATTCCTCAAATCAATGCCAAGGACGCCCAGTACAGCTCTTGCAATATACCATGTTGCTTGAGAATTCCAGCCATGTGCAATCTTGATTACAACACCCAATCCTTTTGGATAATCAGGGTGTTCAATAGCTAATCCAAGCAATCCATCAGCCCCTTCTTTAGCGATAACCTTACCTTCACCTGCTTTCAATATAGTTGAGTCTAGACGGTTGAACCCACCTACCAAATCTGGATGTTTAACCATCGCTTCCCAAATCCAATCATCATCTTTGTCTCTAACAAGACCAGCATAGATTTGAGCAAGTTCAGAGACGGTATTGGATACAGTAGGCAAGCCACAACCATCTTTTGCTACTCGAAGTGGCTTCCAGTCATCTCCAAGATATGTGCGTATTTGTTCCATATAAGCTTTGAAGACTTGGTGGTTAGGCAATGTATAACCTGCGCGATTCCAGCCCTTTTTTCTACAGCCATGTAGGATGGCAGAGTGTTCTCCAGAGCATGTGTGATACCATCTTCTTGGCCGGCGAACTTGCCTGCCAAATTGAATTAAAGGTACATCAAGAGGAGTCAACATCAAAGGCCATTCTTCTTCTGAAAGTAAAGATTGAGCAGTAGCAACGTGTTCAGTATCACCATTGTGTGATGCAACTGCAATTGCTTTTTGCTCCCAAGTCGCATCTTGTAACTCTTCAGTGAAAGCTTTGAGCATAAATGGCTTCATCATGGACCTTCCATAACAAAGAACATTGCCGCCAAATGAGTGTATTACTTCTTCGCCATGCGCCCAGGCAACTGCACCATGAATTGTAGTTTCTGAAACTCCATTTCGACGATAATCAACTAATGGCTCCCAATCGACATCTCGTCCAGTAGGAATACCTTCAACCGCTTCTCCAAGCGATGATTCAGGATACATTGAACTTCCCGGTTTGCCTTCACGCACTGCAGAGGGTATTTTTTCTGAACTCATATCAACTCCTCCAGCATCTTTTCTACCATTGGAACAACTTTTGTCATGTATGCAGTCATATTGCGGCAAACTCGTTCAGAGTCATGATTGAAGAAATCAAACCATGCCATTATCGTGTCATCGGGATGGAATCTTTCGACAATTTGTTTTGCTACTTCAGCAGGATTGCCAATCAGCGCATTATTAGCCGCTTTGGAAACTTTTTCGGGATCGATAGTTCCTTCTAATGCATTCCAATATGCTTGTAATGCTTCCTTTGCTTCAACATTAGCGGCTTGACTTTGTTGTTCATTTGTCAAACCTTCTTCATCATTGATGAATACAAAACTAGTTCTTGGCATATAACTGCGCTCCCATTCTCCTCCATCGGAATGATAATTTTTCATCATTCTTTCGTGGGTTTCATCAATGATCTTAGGAGATGTTATTGAGAGATTAAAAACTCTAACTGGCAAAATTGTATTAACGAATTCTTGTGCTTTGGAGTCATGTGTTCCAGCGACAAGTTGTAGTTGTGAACGATTCCACTGTTTAGGTATGATGGAAATATCTTCGAAATTATATCTGTTAGGAATTGTAATTGATGTTATATTTTGTTCATCATTTTCCGCAAGGTATGCTTCTTGAACTGCCTGCCAATCCTCATCACTTCGAAAATTTTCTCTAGTTAAAATGGTCTTTCTAATTTGACTACTTGAGATTATTTCACCTTTTAATAATCTAAGAAAGATTTCACTTGCCTCAAGGAAGATTTGCCCTCTAAGTGCTTTCCATGCTGCACTTTCCCAAGAGTTTCTTGGTGAAATTCCATAAGGCCTTGCCATGAATTCAAATCTTCCGGCACTAAAACCAACATGCAACTTTCGGTTGTCATTTAACATCGAAAGAAATTGGACAGTATTTGCGATTCTTTCAGCTTGTGCAATAGGTCCGCCACTAGCCAATATACTAATGACTGCTGAGCCGATATCAATGTTTTGAGTCTGACGAAAACTCTCCATAGCCAATTGAGGAAAATCAGTACAGAGGCCAACTTCCCCTTGCCAATGCGGTACTACTGGCATTGAATTTGATTTTTGAGTTTCAGTAGACAAGTGTGCTTGAGCAATCCACCCAACACCAAATCCTAATTTGTCTGCATGCTTGAGTTGTTGGAAATAGTTTTCGAACATTTTTCTCTCAGTCGGAGTAACACCATTAACATCAGGTGTTTGACTAATCGAGAAGAAAATGTCATGCTTCATGGCTTGCCACTGTTTCTGCGAGTAGTACATAGACCATAATCGCTGTGGATAATTACTCTTCTTCACTTGGGGCTTCTAATTTGGTTAAAGCATCAAGACGTTGACGAATTTGAATTGGTGCTGGAAGGCCAAATGCGATGAATGAATGTAGACAATCGGATAGGTGAAGCATAGCAGTTTGGTAATCACCTTGTATTTCACATATGTCAGCTAAGCCCCATCGTGCGACAAATTGGCCAGATACATCTTCTAATTCATTTGACAACTCAAGAGATTGAGTATACAAATCAATTGCAGCATCAAATGAGCCCAATGTTGCTTGGGTATGGGCGACATCAGCAAGAGACTCCATCAAACCTTCTTGATCATTTAGATTCGTCAAGAGCTCTAACCTGCGAGTTCCATGAATCAATGCAGAATCATGCTGATTTTGTCGCTTGTCACAGGCTTCTAAAACAGCCAAACTGTAAACTAAACCTGCTTTGTCATCAATTTTTTCTCTAATTCGCATTGAACGAGTTGTAAATACTTGACAATCATCATATTGTTCAGCACCAAGGTATAGTAGTCCTACGTGATGGAGAACCGCCGCGGCAAGTGGGCTACCGTCAGTTATTTTCTCAGCTATAGCGGCCAATTCAACGAAGTTGTCAATTGATGAATTATCATATCGCAATCTCTCGAATTTAACCCATCCTGATTCAAGTTCGTCAGCAGCACATGAATTTGCATGTTCAAGTAATCTCTCAACAAGTTCCATGTTATCTAATTCTTCAGCCAAAGGGATTAGCCTCAACGCCAGTGGTGCATTGACATTTTCTATTGCACCACCTTCAGTTAGCATGGCGATTATTTTCTCTGCCTGCTCTTGACTGACTTCTCCGTTCATGACTGCGCCATTTGTAACTCATGAATAACCTCTTCCAAGGTGTTTTACAATAAATCTTGATAACTCAATCATTAGTCGACTGGTCATGGGTTCAATGGATGGCTACCTCCAAGCATTGAGTCTAGTTGCGATTTTGATTCTCGCTCCAATGACTATTCACCTAATTGTTCACAAGGAGGAAAATACTGTTTTTATTTATGTTGAGACTGAATCAGAAGACGAAGGTGAAGATGAATTAGGTGGTAGGGAGATTCCACAATTAAATCGTTCAGAGGTCGCTCGAATTGCTACATTCAATATCAAGGTTTTTGGCAAGACAAAAATGGGTAAACCAGATGTTGTTAGTCAATTAGTTGATACAGTTTTGCAATATGATATGGTCGCAGTTCAAGAAGTGAAAGATATTGATCAAACAGTGCCCTATGATTTCTTAGATGAGATTAATAATGTCTCAGAAAATACTTGGAATATGTCTTTGAGTCCACGTAGTGGGATTCAAGAAGATGACCAATCATCACAAGAGCAGTATGTTTACTACTACAATACATCCGTATTTCGTGAAGTCGGTCAAGGTCAGTTATACAATGATTCATTAGGAGATTATTTCCAACGTGAGCCATATATTGCAACTTTTGAATTACTCAATGAGAGTGGTAATAGTTCAGGATTCGACTTTACTTTGTTTACTGTTCATACCAAACCTGCACTAGCCCTTGAAGAGATAAATTCACTACATGACGTGGTAGAGAGTTACCGCGAGAATAATTCAGCAGAAACCGATTTAGTTATTCTTGGAGATTTCAACGCTGATTGCAGTTATGCTAACTCACAAGAATTATGGGAGTCACCAATGCGTCTACCACAATATAATTGGTTGGTTAATGACCTTGCAGATACAACAGTTTCCTCAACAGATTGTGCTTATGATAGAATCGTTACACTTGGAGATCTAAACGGGCGATTAGTGGGCTCGTGGGGTATTGATACTTCGGTTGATGATACAGATGTTTCTGACCATTATCCTGTATGGTTTGACTTGTATCGGTGATTAGATACTACGTAGTCTGCCACCATCTACTGCTAATGATACTCCTCTAATTGCTCCTGAGGAAGGTAATGCAAGGAAAGTAATTGCTGAAGCGGTTTCAAGTGGGTCAACCAGGCGCTCAATTGGTACTTGCCCCATCCATCCATCATGAATTTCATCGATTGATTTACCAGTTTTTTGATTAATTGATTCAGCTAAACTGCCTAATCTTTCAGTATCGGTGAAACCAGGTAGGACGTTATTGATGGTGATACAAGGATGTAATTCTCTTGATAATGACTTGGACCAACTTGCCATAGCGCCTCTAAGGGTATTTGATAACCCAAGGTTAGGGATTGGCTCCTTCACAGAGGTCGAAATAATTTGGATAATTCTACCAAAGCCTTCAGATTCCATTAAGGGGACTAATCTTTGTGTTATTTTATGTGCAGCATGTAAGTGACGAGTAAATGGTGCGTCGAAATCTTCTACTGAATTTTTTAGTAAAGGGCCACCAGGTGGGCCACCCGAATTGTTCACTAGAATGTGCACAGGGCCTAAATTAGTTGTAATTTCATCAATGATTTCATCAATTACTGACAACTCTTCTAAGTCTACATTCCTAAAAGAAATTCTACCTGTTGCAAATGTTTCAATCTCATCTTTTACCCGTTTTAGAGATTCAGAATTTCTAGCACACAAAGTGACATCTGCTCCAGCCATAGCCATCATTTTTGCAGTCGCTGCCCCGATTCCTTTACTTGCACCGAAGATAAGTGCATGCTTGCCATTAAGGGCAGTTTTTGAAAATGGGAAACTATGATTGAGCAAGTCCATGATTGAGCCAATAGGTCATATGACATATTATTATTCCATCAGAACCAATCAAGTATAGCATTGAGTTGAACCAACCAATCATCGCTAGCGGCATCAATAATTGAGAAATGGTCTCCGGGAAGCCAGACTTTTTGGATATCAGCACCTTTAGCACTCATTACTCTAGCATAGGTTTCAGATTGGGAGAGAGGGACTTCGTCATCTTCTTCTCCATGTATTATTAGAACCGGTGAAATAGGAATGTTATCGACTGGGTTAAGGTTTGACCAAAGTTTTGTGTCTTCCTCTGGAGTACAACCTATCCATTTTCTAACAGCATCCCCTTCGTCTGATAGTTTAGCATGATCTGCACCAATTAAGTCTGTAATTGGAGCTTGAGCAATTGCTAACCATGGTTTTCTCTCTGCTTTTGCAGCCAATAGTAGTGCCAATTGGCCTCCAGCAGAATGACCCATCACCATCGATCTCATAATATCGATTCGAGGAAGTAGCGCTAACTGTCCCCAAGCACGTAAGACATCCGATAGAGTATCCATCCATACACCTTCTTCATTGTCACTCCATCTTTTGAATTCAATATTCCAAGCAGCAATACCTGCTTCAGCTAAATCTTCAGCAATAGGTTTCATCAATTCTAAACCGTATTTAGTTTTCCAAAAACCTCCATGGATTAGCATTATGCAAGGTATTCCATGTTCAGAAGCAAATGGTGAATCATCGTCAGGCATGTATAAGTCTGCAAATTGCCATTCTTCCGCACCCCACTGCATGCGGTCAACTGCCATAATTATTCGAGACATTCGACATCTATGATGATTGCTAATGCTAAACGATACTATAAGGAACAGAACATCTACGTTGTTTCATGGCAAGTATTCTAGATGTTGAGTTCAATGACATGGATGATAATGTCCAAACTCTCAGGAGTCTTGGAGCAGAAGATACCAAGAAGTGGTTGGTAGTAAATGTCGCTAGTGCTTGTGGATTGACAAAGCATTACACTGGATTGCAAAAGGTGTCGGAAAAAAATGGCGTAACCGTAGTTGGATTTCCATGTAACCAATTTGGTTCACAAGAGCCAGGTACTCATCAAGAAATTTGTGATTTTACCAGTGATAAATTTGGAGTTACATTTTCCTTAATGGCAAAAATAGAAGTTAATGGTGGCAATCAAGCAGAACTGTTCAAACATTTGACTGCAGTAGTTGATTTAGATGGTTATGTCGGTCCAATAAGATGGAATTTTGAAAAATTCATTATCGATTTGGAAGGTGAAATAACTCGTTATGCACCTCAAACATCAGCAGAAGAAATCGTTTGAGTTAAACAACCGTTTATACCAAGTGCTTCAATTTAGTAACATGGTCGACTGGAGTATTGACGAAATTACTACTCCCGATTTACCAGCACCAGTTAGAAAATCAAGGCAATCAGTAAAACCGAAATCTCGAGGCCCATTTGGTATTAGAAAGTCTAAGCCACTGGTTGGATACTCAGAGAGACATTTTTTGCATTCAGGCCAAAAAAAGAATAAACTACCTGTCCTCAAAATTCGAAAGGTAAAAAGAGATTCCTTTGGAAATATTCTAAATTCAGCCAAATGATGTAAATCAATCTCGAATTTAAACTTAAATCCACAATCACTATAACAAAATCAAAACAGGGATAATTGATACTATGTTTAAGCGTAGAGAGTTAGTTTTGTTATTTTGTTCGCTGATTTTATTGACAATGATTCCTGCAATAGATGGTTACCCTTCAGGAAAACACAATTCCGGAACTAGCGGATGTGGCTGCCATGGAGGCTCTTCCAACAGTATTACCCCAACGCACAATTTCCCTGCCGAATATGATTCATCGGTAGCTACTTATTCAATCAATATTGGATTTTCCGGTGGCGGAGTCGGGTCTTTTGGTGGATATTCGTTACAGATAAGTGATGGAGTTTTGTCTAATCCCGATTCGAATTCACAAATTAGCGGCCTAAGTATCACTCACAATAGTAAATCAGCAACATCTTGGACCTTTGACTGGTCACCACCAGCCTTGGGAAGTGGAGCGGTAACGGTTAATATTGCAGTACTAAATGCTAACGGGGCTGGGTCCGGTGGCGATGTATGGAATACTGTCAGTGTTTCGATTCCAGAATTTGTTGATACTGACGGAGATGGATATAGCGATCAAAATGATGCATTCCCTAATGATCCAAATGAATGGGAAGATACTGATGGAGATGGAGTTGGAGATAATTCTGATGCATTCCCTAATGATTCAAGCGAAACTCAAGATACTGATGG
>DUKP01000120.1 GCA_013329295.1 Candidatus Poseidoniaceae archaeon | reverse complement strand
ACATATTCTGTAGAGTATGTCATTCTCAAGTACATTATTATCGACTTAACTCCATCAATTGATAAATTAGAAATATCAATATTCTCCGGTGTTTCATTTATCCATTCACAATAGCCAAAATCTCTTGAGATTTCCTTCTGCAGCGGAACACTAAGAGAATTTATTGATTCATTATCAATTACAGATTTTATTTGTTCAAATTTTGCCCTGAGTTTTTCTTCACTCAATCTCTTGTGACGCAATTTCAACCACTCATACAAACTATCGATTGGCAGAGTAGTCACATCGGGTTTAATTGGGTTTTTTCTAAGAACATAGGCATTATTTGAAAAGGAATTTATTAGCAAATTGATATCGATTTCTGATGTCAAGTGAGCATGTAATCTAGTATTCCATGAAACTACTAAATCTGTGCCTACGATTTTACCAATGTTGTGGTCACCTGATGACAAAATTTCAGGAACTTCAGATTGATTGTATTTTGGTGTATTGAATTTTGTTCCTGGCGGAACATTCCATTGGTTTGTCGGTTTGAATAAAACTGCTCTTACCAAAGCAAATGAGTCTGTTGTTTGTAACCAAGCATCAAGTGTACCCATTCCAAGTTCGTTAGGAGGTGTAATTTGCTCTAAACTCTCAGCTGAATACCATTTGATAGATTCTGGAACTACTGATGCCCAAATCACCCCATCTGTTCCACTGGAATCATTTATTGAATCAATATTTTCAGAAAATGGATCTATTGGCAGCGGAAATAATGAATTTGGAGGATTTTTATGGTAGCAAAGTAGTAACTCATGGTCTTTAGATTGTAAAACAATACCGTCATATTCTTGCTCGGTTTTTGCTACATATCTCTTGTATAATCTAAGTCGATCTTCCTCCAGTACTTTCCTTCCAAATTCAGTAATATTGTGTACTGCACCTCTAATTCCATGTAAATCATCTCTATGTACAAGGTTTTTTTTCCTTAGTTCGCTTAATGCTAATGATGCATGGGGCGTCCTAATATTCAATGTCATTGAGATTTCAGATACTGAACCACTATTATCAAGTAACCAGTTTAGTATTCGTCTTTGATAACGACTTCTAATTCTGATACTTTTGGACAATAATGTCACCTCAAAGTCTGCTATCTGTGATTAACTTATAATTTTATTTATAATTATACTTATTAGTTACATTTAGTTACAGATTTCCACTGGAAAAGTATGATTTTACTTACATCCAGTCATAAATGGTTCATTTTTTACACTTAATTTCGTATCCAAATGTAACAAACTCTCAATTCTGGAGGAACTATTATATTAGCGACCGCTGTCCTGTGGTTTAGTGGCAAATATTCAATGGATATGCGCTGCGTGACAAGAGAGTGAATTTGATGAAAACAACTAGAATTAGAGAGAAAATTAAGAAATTTTTAGGCGAGCGACCCCGAAACACTGCGGAGATCTTAGAACACATCAACAGCACGATGCGTCACGGCACCACAAGCCAACAACTAGGGAATGTTTTGTCAAAAGACAAAGACATTGTAAAGGTCGGCTACATCAAGAGATCTGGAATTCTATCTGGCGGATACGATATCTGTGAATGGGCAACTAGAACATGGGTCTCCAGCAATTGCCCTGGGTGGCAAGAAGGTACTCCAATTATTATTGACCAAGAAGGTAATGTTACCACAGGAACCCCTGCAGAAGATAAATTGTAATTTTATTCTGTTAGCAACCTGTGGAAGTGATGAACTCCTTGCTCCATACTAGGTGAATAACGACCTCTTTGATAGAGTGGTGAATTCATCCCCTTGTTACATGACTCAACAATCCATTGATCTTCTTCTTCAACAGTATCTAAATTACCGCCAGCTCCGAGTCCGAATTTACTATTATCTGAAATCAATCCATAATAGGCGATCTTAGTAGAACTTACTCCATTAGGAATTACAACATTAATTGAAAGGCCCCATGGGTAAAAATTTAACATTAGATTTGGAAATACCCACCAGTAATATGCTGCAATATTTTTTCCATAGTCTTGATGACTTGATGGAATATCAAAGCTTTCTTCACCTTCAAGAGCATATCCTATTTGTAATACTGCATTATCAAAAACTTCTGTTTCATAATTTGAATAATCAATAACTGAATTGAGACCTTTGTGAACATAGGGTATATGGAAGCCTTCAAGATAATTATCAACATATAACATCCAATTTGCGGACAACTCATGTAATCTGTCTAAACTACTATCTCTGTTGAGTTTAGAAAAGTCAAGAAAACTCATCCTACTTTCAAGTGAACTCATATATCCTTCAAATGATTCATTATCTGATAAATTAGCAAAAAGCAACCCATGCCAATTTACTACCTTTGCACTAGGAAGGTTATCGTTATCAGCAGGAAAATTTTCAACTTCCGAAAATTTTGGCATATGCTTAATTTCACCATTTAGAGAAAACGTTCGGCCATGATATGGACACGTTATTGTTGATGTGGTTTTATTTTCTTGACAAAGTATCATCCCCCTATGAGTACAAACATTTGAAACACAATATATTTGCGAGTCGGTTTTTGTCAACAACATAGGAGTCTCACCAATAGAAATTGGCATGATACTATTTTCTTCAAGCATTGATTCTAGTCCAATAAAGTTCCATGAACTGTGGAATTTTTGCAACAATTCAAGATAAATATTTTGATCTGTATAGTAATTTGATGGAAGGGTTTCTGCTTTGCAGATATCTGGATGAATCACACCCATTACCACACCTCATCTTCACGAATTGTAGATGTTGAGTGCTTCTTCTACTGAAGCCCCTTCACAAATTATCGCATGGCAAGCAGCAGTCATCTTTACCGCGCTTTCAGTATTCTTTTGATGGATATTTCTTCCTGTAGCCGCACCACGACAATTTCCAATATTCATTTGCTCCCACAATCTTTGCAAAAATAGTTCTGGCGGCAAAGTTCCACCTCCAGAGCATATTATTCCAGTTCGGCCAGCAGCCTGTGAAGCGATTGCCAATGATTCTGCTCTAGTCATACCAGGGTATTCTGTTGGATAATTTACCTTGGCAAAATCTGCCCCAATACAAGCTGCTACACCAGCAGCACCAGAGATAAGTTGTGGATCTTTTTCATCTGCAACTGCTTTACCCCTTGGGTACATCCAAACTACAGAAACCATACCTAATTCATGTGCTTGACGGATGAATTGAGCAGCCTCTGACATCATTTCATGTTCATATTCACTTCCAACATATATTGTATAACCAATTCCAACAACATTAATGCCATTATGAACTAGTGACATAACATCATCCATATCCCATAATGCCTGGGAGATTGGATCTCTTTGCGACGTTTTTATCAAATGCGATTTTGAATTAAGTTTGACCAAGTATGGGACATCTGGATAATCTCTGGCATAATGAGAAATTAAACCAAGTTGTCCAGCAAGAACTCCAATAGTGCCTTCTTTGTAACATCGGCTTCCGATTTCAAAAAGATGAGCAGGATCATTTGATGACAATGGAATTTCATTATCTCCATCGTAGAAATCATCATTCAAGTGTTCTATCTTTTGATCACAGGCAAACAAATTCATCTTTCCAGTTCCAGCAGTAGCCGCATCCATATTTTGTATGAAAGTTTCAATCAACTCATCTGGCACATCAGCGGGAACTTGATACTTTGCCACCTAGTCCACCTCAGTTTTAGTTTCCAGTGAAGTTAGCAACACGCTTTTCAACATATGCTGCAATGCCCTCTTTAGCATCTGTACTGTTGAACAATGCAGCTTGTAACTCACGCTCAAGTGCCAAGTGGTACTCAAATGGAATTTCTGGACCTGTTTGACAGGAACGCTTGATATTTCCTACAGCCTTAACTGCCTTGTTTGGTAGAGTAAATTGAGAACACCAGTCAAGAATATCTCTTCTGAAATCTTCAGGAGAACCTTCCCAAATATGGTTGATGAGATTGCATGCATGAGCATCTTCAAAAGACATTAATTCGCCTGTAACCATCATTTCAAGAGCTTTTGCTTTGCCAATCAATCTAGTAAGTCTCGCTGTACCACCTGTTCCAGCAAGTACACCAAGGTTGATTTCTGGTAGTCCAACCTTTCCAGAATTCTTTCTAGCAATTCTAATATCAGCAGCCATAGCAATTTCTAGTCCACCGCCAACTGCGTGACCATTGATAGCGCAAACAACCAACTTTGATGTTTGTTCTAATCTTGATAGCGTTTCATTAGCGTGAAGACAGAAATTGTACTTGAATCCAGGAGTTACAGAATTCAACATTTGAATTGAAGCGCCTGCGGAAAAGAAAGATGCACCGTTACCAGTAAGCACAATACAAGTTACATCATCATTGAATCGAGCCCTTACAATTGCTTCATCAATATCACGCATCATCTCATGCGTGTAAGTATTTGGAGAACGGTCATTAGGGCCATCTAATGGTTTACCAGCTGAATTTGAGGTAAGTTCAATCATAGCAATTCCATTTTCAGTGACTCCATAATTTACCAATTTATTTGGCATAGGCTCGAGTTTTAATCCATACAGGTCGCTCATGTGTCAACCGAGACGGACTAGCATTATGAATAAATCGCATTCAACTTTTTGGAATAGAAATCTGGTCAGAGTCTTCTGCGAAGGAGGTTTTTCCTCCACCTTTCCTTATCAAATTCCATTGTTCCTTCACTGCCATCGCTTCACTAGAGGGCTCCCAATCGTCTCTTTTCAGAGCCTTTCTAAATGGCATTCTGCGAACTCCTCTACCCATTGATTTGGGATCTTTTCGCAGCATAAATGGATTGACTAACCGATAAATCAAGCCTTTCAAAAAAGTTGGCCTGAATAATTTCCCAATCCAAACAAGACCATCTTTTCGCTTCTTTTGATCTTTCATCCACCTATTACACATTATCTTAAATGACTTATCTCCAACACGATTCATCAACCAACGATTAGCTACACTTGTCTTTACATAAGGTAATAATTGCTTTCTTACCTCAGTTTCATAATTTATTTCTCCAAGAATATCTTTAGCTGCTAAAACACCAGACCAAACTGCCATTCTCATTCCGAAACCCCACATGAAATCTTGTAGCCCTCCAGATTCACCGACATAATACCGGCCATCTTGAAAGTAATTTTTGTTGATTGTAAAATCGCCTTTGCCGCCAACTCGTTTGATTGGTTTTCGGTTTAGTGTAGGATAGTGTTTGTCATACCAAGCAATTGTTTCATTGAGAAATCTGTCAGTTTTCTTCTGTTTACGCCAAAGGCAAGTACAGATTAATCCAACACCATCGATGATTATCAAGTAAGAGTATGCGCCTGGAGCGAGTTTGTCATTCAACTGGAATGCGATATGATTTGGATGTTCGGTGTGAAAAATTTCACCATAAGCAACCGCTGATGTACCCTTTGGACCACAGGCAATTATCTGACAGTCTTCCTCCTTAACCTTTGATTTGTAGTGAATTTTAACTCCAGCGGCTAATGCTTGACGCTTAATTCCTTGATCTATGGTGTGGTCTGAAGTACCTCGCTCGACAATTCGATAAGCAATCTTTGGACTCTTGGCTTGAGTTATTTTGTCATCGGGATGGATTAAATCTACAACCTTAAATTCAGTTGCTTTAAATTCACTTGTGTCAAAACCCCAACTCTTCATTTGGTCAAAAAAGTCTGTATCCATACTCCAATTTTCTAAGGCTTGGAAATCACCATCAAATCTTGCTCCAGAATCATCTCTGATATCATGAACATGGACTTCTCTACCACCTTTAGCCAATATAGTCGCAGCAGCAAGACCAGACAGGCCTGCCCCCATGATTTTGATTGGACCAGCCTCCGCCATGTATACTGCAACGAGGCGTGAGGTTTGAATTATGCGTTTGCTTCGCATAGGCATGGACGGAGACATAATCATTAGGGAGTCTCCAATAAATTTAGATCACCAGTCGCTCCTTGAATCATTGGATTTAGACGGTTGCGGAGCGATTGTTTCATTTCTTGGGATAACTAGAGGAATTGACAATGGCGTACAAATATATCGATTAGAATTCGATGCATGGCAAGATAAATTAGGTGATGTTTTACATGGTTTAGCCACTGAAGCAATCGACAAATTTAGTGTGAAAAAAATTGCAATGTCGCATCGTACAGGAAGTGTTGAGCCTGGGGAAAATATTGTTTCTATCCATGTTGCAAGCCCTCATCGCAAGGAAGCATTTCTTGCATGTGAGTGGTTGATTGATGAATTAAAGAAACAGGCCCCGATTTGGAAAAAGGAAGTTTCTGAAACGGGCGAGATGTGGAAAGCAGGATTAGGTTGATATTATGAAAAAAGAAATTGAAGGTGTGGTTGATATTACTCAAAAAGAGATTGTGGTGCGAAGTGCAGTCGCCACAGGAATACTAAAATTATCTCAAAAATCGTTAGAAGCAATCTCTTCTAATCAAGTGAAAAAAGGTGATGTGATCGAGGCCTCAACTATCGCAGCTATTCAAGCTGTCAAAGAAACTCCGAGAATTATTCCTCATTGTCATCCAATCCCATTAGAAGGATGTAAGGTTAATTGGGAGCTTTTAGAAAATTCATTACGTTGTACTGTTAGTGTTACAGCCCACTACAAAACAGGCATCGAAATGGAGGCTATAACCGGAGTTTGTGCTGGATTATTGTGTGCTCTTGACATGGTCAAGTCATATGAAAAAGATGCTGATGGACAATATCCTAACAGCGAGATTTGCGATGTTAGAATCGTTGAAAAATATAAATCCGATTAACTAATCAAAACCGCATTGTTCATTGATTAGCATCTATCCACTTGTTTCATGGGCAAGGTTTCGCAATTAGCAAATCACTTCCTTGATGCGGTTGATTTGGCTGCTATCGCTAGTGCAAAGTGGCGTGGTAAAGGCGACAAGATGGCTGCTGATGCTGCTGCTGTGGAGGCTATGCGAATGACCTTTGACAGCGTTCCATTTGATGGTCGAGTTGCAATTGGTGAAGGCGAGAGAGATGAAGCCCCAATGTTGTATATTGGTGAGCAATTAGGTTGTGAAATAGGCAACCCTAATGTTGCTGCAATAGATATTGCTGTCGACCCATTGGAATGTACAAATAATTGTGCTGATAACTTACCAAATTCGATTGCGGTTCTTGCTGCTGCACCTAGAGGAACACTATTGCATGCTCCTGATTGTTACATGGACAAAATTGCTGCAGGACCTGAAATGGAAGGACATATTAGCCTAGATGCTGGAGTATCATACAATATTGAACAAGTTGCTTCAGTGCTTGACAAACCCGTTGAAGAGGTCCGAATAATAGCACTTGATAGACCGAGACACCATGATTTGTTCAAAGAAGTAAATAGTATGGGTGCTCAATTACATCTTCTTGGTGATGGCGATATATCTGCTGCACTGTGGGCTGCAAGACCTGAAGGCGAACATGACATGTTACTAGGAATCGGTGCTGCACCTGAAGGCGTAATTACTGCAACTGCAATTCGAGGTATTGGAGGAGTATTTGAAGGCAGATTGGTATTCCGTTCTGACCAAGAAGAAGCACGCGCTAAGAACATGATTGATGATGATTTGACAAGATTGTGGGATGCTAAAGATTTGTGTCAATCGGATGATGCCATTTTTGTTGCATCCGGGGTATGTGATGGTTATTTACCAGGTGTACAGTTAAAAGACGATGGAACAATAGCAACTTTTGCAGAAATGATCGATGTTGAAAGTAAACAATTAACAAGGCATGATCGTATACACAGTTCGTGATTACATGTCCCAAATAGTAAGAATTGAAGTTCGTCTACCTAACGGCCATTGGGCTGGAGAAGTAACAAGAAATCACCCCAACTTAGTTTTGCAGATAATCGAAACTATGCCACTTGGAAAGGGCAGAGGAACTGCACAAATTGCTGCGGAACAAGAGTTACTTTCAGATTTAGGAAACCTTAGTGGTGTCGAGACTGTTAATTTGCTTGGTGACGACAAAGCAAGTGTAACAATCGCTAGCGGAGGAGGTGGTTTCATCAGACCTTTGAGGACCGTAGGTGTAGTTCCGAGAACTCCTTTTGATGTCATAGACGGGTGGGCAGACTGGACGATTCAATGTTCGTCTGAACAAGCTAAGCAATTGGTAAATGAAATCGAATTAGAAAATCTTCAGATGAAACTCAAATCTACTCGTTCAAGCGAAGAGAAACTTTTGACAGCGAGACAACGGGAAGTCTTTGAATTGGCGTTCCGCAGAGGTTACTGGACTGCGCCAAGAGAAGTTACTTTAACAGATTTATCAACTGAATTAGGAATTACTAAATCAACGCTGTCTGTTATGCTACATTCAATAGAAAGCAAAGTAATTGACAAGTATTATGATGAAATTTTATCCTAATACGAACATGTTCGCAAAGACAATAAGGATAAGCCCAGCCTCGGATAATCATGGACAACTTACCGAATACTTGGGAAGAGTGGATTTCGAACTTTGAAGACTGGCAAGGGAGAGTAGGATTTGACCCTTCTTGGTTAGGAGACTTTGAGCTTTCAGTATTATTTGACTGGGAAAGAGCCGGAGATGTTATTGAATTTGGTGATTATCAGGGAAGAGCAAAGTGGGAAAGGGCTTTACAAGTTCCTCATCAAAGTATGCGTGATGCTCTAATCACCATGATTACTGTTCAGGGTGACACTGAATTCGCATCTGTAGAACAACAAAGACACTTGTTAGCATCTGCTCCAACTGATTATGATCGCTATGCTGCAGCTAGAATTATGGCTGAAGAACAACGTCATGGATGGCAAATGGCTTACTTACT
>DUKP01000094.1 GCA_013329295.1 Candidatus Poseidoniaceae archaeon | reverse complement strand
AGAGCATGCATGTCGAATTTCATAATTCGGTCTGTCCAAGGGTCAACATATACATACGGATCGTTAGAGTTAGCGACAGGTGGAAATGCTCCGTATACATCTTTACAAGTATAATCGGCGATTGAGGTCATTTCTACCATATTACTACATTGCACAATTGCAGTTGAGCCAGCATTGCCGTTACCCCAACTTGTGATGTAAAGGTTGCCAGTTGACGTGATTCCCATGGTTGGTTCGAAAGTTGACATTCCTATACTATAGTATGATGAAGTTGAGTAATAAGGTACATTGTTACCACCTAATGCTGTGGTATTATTCATTGCATTAACACCTCCAGGGTAATGGTACCATGTTCTATTATCAAGCATATCTTGGAAGTCAAAGAATCCAGTAGTTTGCTCAACAACTTCAACTTCTTCTTCACCAAAGCATCCCGATAATGACATGAATGCCATTATCAAAACCATAAGTATAGCATTATGTTTTTTTCTCATTTTATTTTCCTCCAAACAATTCACAGCCAATCAAGGGTAGTAATACACTAGCATCTCCTTCAACACATACATTGGGCGCTTCTGGGCGCATCTTACCCCATGAAATAGCTTCTCTAAGTCTTGCGCCAGATAAACTGCCATCATGTTCAGGTGCAGTAGTAATGTAAACAGCAGAGTCTAGGCCACCACGATATTGATTCCACCAAATTACATGGTGCTTAGAAATCCCGCCACCGACCATTAGAGCATTTGAGGTTTCAACATCCCAAGTCAAATCACTCATGACTTGCTCATCTGCTAAAGTGTCGATATGAAAATCACGATACTTTTGTCTAAACATGAATAATTGTGCACCTATTGAGCCATCGGTAATTCCTGGTATACATACCGGAATCTTATTCTTCCAAGCCCAATAGATAAGAGAATCGGGTTTGCCGATACGCTTACCTAATTCCCAAACCAAATGAATTGAGCCAAAACCAATCCAAGCGTCCGCCCCAGTTAAGCCGGTTTCTGCTAATCGAGATTGGTAAATGTCTTCCAATGCAGGCATTACAATCTCTTCGATTATTTCTCCGTATGATGAATTTGGCACGATTACATTGCCTAATCTCATTAGCGAATGTTCCCCAAGTTCGATGTCATCAAGTTCAAATGCTCCGTGATAATAATTTTGATATGAACGAGCAATGTCATGATCTAAGGTGCCACAAGTCGTAGAGATAACATTGAACATTTTTTGTTTAGCTCCTTCAACGAAGAAACTTCTTGTTCCAGTAGCACACAAACAAGCAGGGAATGAAATCCAGTTGCAGACTTTTTGTGCATCTCCATCAACCTCATCTATCTGTCTTTTCATATCTTGCAATATGTCTCTTGCAGTAGCTAACTTTGTCGCGGTAAAACCCCCAGCATTAGCCATTTGGTCAATTAATGATGCAGGCGTCGAAACATTTGCGAAATCATAGTCCGAGACTGGGATGTCAAAGTCATCCGGTGATATCGCCATGTTATTGCCAAAAACATCCTAAACATGAACCTGTTTATCATCAAAGCAATTGTTCAAGTTCAAAAATCCGGTCTCTTAGTTTGGCTGCTTGTTCAAAATCTAACTGTTTAGCAGCGTTTTCCATCTCGGCTTTAAGTTCGATTAATAAATCAGAGATCTGTTCAGGTGAAAGGTTATTCTGAATATCGCTTGGCTCGTCATAAGTCAATTCAAAATTCGAATTTTCAATTGGATTTTTATTTTTTTCAGCGGTTTTGGCCCAAGCACCAGCACCAATGCCCAAACGCTGCGCCCAATCACCGTCTCCACGTCCGCCTTTTTTACCGACCAAACGCTTATTTCCAGCAGAAGTATTAGTTCCTGTAATGAAATCTTCATCCTTGGAATACATGTCAGGAAGTGCTTTCTTGATAGTTGTTGGAACAATATTGTGTTCAGTATTGTACGCTTCTTGCCTTACTCGTCTTTCTAGGGTTTGCTGGATCGCTGCTGACATTGCAGGAGACATTTTATCAGCGTATAGTATAACTTTGCCATTTTGATTTCTAGCAGCTCTGCCAATGGTTTGCAGTAGACTTCTTTCATTTCGAAGAAATCCTTGCTTGTCAGCATCAAATATTGCAACCAAACTTACTTCAGGAATATCAAGTCCTTCTCTTAGAAGATTTATTCCTACTATAACATCGATATGACCTATCCTCAATGCATTAATTATCTCTGAGCGCTCGATAGTATCAATTTCAGAATGTAAATGATGAGATTTAATTCCCATGCTGTTAAGATATTCTGATACTTCTTCAGCGAATTTTATGGTAAGTACGGTGATTAAACATCGCTCATTATTACTAACTCGTTGGTTGATTTCAGAGAGCAAGTCGGTAACTTGTCCTTCTGTATCGCGAACCTCGATATTTGGATCGAGCAGACCAGTTGGCCTAATCTCCATCTTTGAAATGTGTTGTATTGATTGAATCATGTCATACATACTTTCTGCGTTAGGATGTTTTTTGTTGATGTCAGGGGGGCCAGCCCCGCCTTTTGATTGCGCATGTAGCAAGCCATTTGGTATCGGCTGCCCAGTTACTTCACACAAGTGTCTTAATTCCCGCTCACCTGGAGTTGCTGAAACATATACCATTTGTGGAACTAATGATTGAAATTCAGGAATCTTTAGCGGCCTGTTATCTGCTGCAGTGGGCAGTCTAAATCCATGTTCAATCAAATTTTCTTTTCGAGACCTGTCACCATGATACATTCCTCCCACTTGAGGTAAACTGACATGTGATTCATCCATTATTACAAGGAATTTATCGGGGTCTCCATGAAATTGTTTAGCGCAAGCAGCGAAGAAGTCTAACAGACAATAAGGTCTTTCACCAATCTCTCTACCATCAAAGTGTAGCGAGTAATTTTCAACCGATTGACAATGACCAATTTCTCTTAGCATCTCTAAGTCATAGCGAGTTTTCTGCTCAATTCGATGAGCTTCCAAATCTTTACCTAAACTTTTGAATTCAGCAATACGGCCATCTAATTCTGTTTCAATTGATTCAAGCGCTCTCTCAAATCGTTCTGGACTAGTCATGAAGAATTCTTTTGGATGAATCCAAGCTTCATCAAGTGTATCCAAAACTTCCCATGATACAGGGTCACAGACTTGTATTTTAGTTACGCCATCAAAATCGAATTGAATTCGCAAAGGATCATCTCGAGATGGCATCCATACATCAAGAACTTCACCTCGCAGCCGGCAATTCCCTCTTGCTAAATCAGTAGTTGTTCGAGTATATTGTAAAGCAATCAACTCTTTGAGCAAATCATTAGGCTCAATTTGTTGCCCAATATGACATCTGACATGTGATTCTAGGAAAGTTTCTGGTGGGTTCAAACCGTATATGCATGAGACTGAGGAAACTATCACGCAATCAGGTCTAGTTACTAGTGAGGCGACAGCAGCGAATCTTTCTTGTTCTATACGTTCATTGATTGACAATTCTTTATCGATATACAAATCCCGTTTTGGAAGGTATGCCTCTGGTTGATAATAGTCATAATGTGAAACAAAGTAGTCAACTGCGTTCTCAGGAAAATAGCTAGCCATTTCTTGATACAATTGCCTTGCTAAGGTCTTGTTGTGACTCATGACTAAGGTCGGAATGTTTAGTCTTTCAATCACCTTGGCCATTGCAAATGTCTTACCACTACCAGTCACACCCAGCAAAACACATCTTTTTTGTGAATTTTCCAATTGAGAAATCAAATTTTCAATTGCTTTTGGTTGATCTCCAGATGGTTCAAATTCCGAATGTAGGATGAAACGTTTTTTGTCCGGATGAAGGTGTTCCAAAGCGGCCCCCTCAAGTGCTTTTGATAAATCAAAAGGGTCTTTG
>DUKP01000103.1:2863-3317 GCA_013329295.1 Candidatus Poseidoniaceae archaeon | reverse complement strand
CCACCCATTTTGCGTAATTCTTGTTTGGTCCATTCAATGTCACTTCTTGAGGTGGTAACTCTAAGAGTTTCAGGCAAAACAGAAACCGCTGATGAGACCCATTTCTCAATATCAATATCAAGGGTTTCGACTAATTTTGTCAGCAATGAATCCTTTGCGAGAGTCTTCAACTCACCCTCTTCCCAAAGGTCATACCCCATGTTTGACCCTCGAGCATCTGCTCTATGTTGATTCCGCCATCCTCAAGGGCTTAATGCCAGTAGCAATAGCATGCTGGGAGATTCGTTGCCGCTGTTCTTCCCGGTTTTGATATTCATGCTCTGTCTTTGGCTAGTGGCTGACAAAGTCGACCGTTACTGTAAGCGTTTTTCTCCTATGGTTGAAAAGCGCTTGATTAGTTCATACCGAATCATACCAATTTTCATGGTATTGTGGTTGATGATTGTTCGGGCTC
>DUKP01000103.1:0-2481 GCA_013329295.1 Candidatus Poseidoniaceae archaeon | reverse complement strand
TCTGATTATGCATTTAGCGATCTTAAATTATTGATTTCAGGTGATGGAGTCGGAGAATTCGCGTTACTATTATTGTTGATTTTTTCGTTATGGACGGTGAACCTGCCCAGTATGAGTAAAGCCCCTTATCACATTCGGAAGGCTGTTCAGAACAAGGTTATGCTATATGTCTCAGCATGTGCATTGTTGACATTTTGGATTTTCTTCCCCGAATCAAATTATTATTCTCCTGAATCATTTCCGATTCAGCCAACTATGTCATCAAATGGCGATTATGCAGTAGTTATGGTGATTGCTGCGACCTTAATGGTTGCATTTAGTGCAGAATTATTTGCCATATCTTCTCTACAACAAGAGGAAGTATTCATCGTGCTGAAAAAGCGAGCTCTTCTCAAGACATACTTGGTAAGTGCAATTGTATTGATTGGATTTTATTTTGGTGATTACTTTGAGTTTAATTGGGTTTCAGGACAGGTCGATGAAAAAGTAATTGCAACATTGATTTTGTTTTCTCAAGCATTAATTTTAGCACTTATCTGCGTACCAGGAAAACGCTCAGACAACTTATTGAGAGTTGGCGAGGCAAGAACAAAATCTTTCGCAATCATGTCATTATTGACTTTAGCAATCTTGATTTTCATTACCTCATTCATGCTGCAAAATACTACCGAATATTCTACAGGCAACCGATATCTTGAGGAATCACTTTGGCTAACTGCTTCATTCACAATTATGCTATCAATTACCCAGATTTTACCAAGGTATGGGTTTGATGGGGCGGCAAGACCTGAATATTGGTGGTTGAGAATCACTATATTATTTGCACCAGCCTTGATTTATTGGTTTAACCATTTGGCGATATTCATAATCCCGGCACTTTGGTGTGTTGCATCATTAACAATTGTACTACCTAACCTCATAGAGCAAGACGCAAAATCCCCTTCAAAACAAGGGATTGGATTAATCATAGGCTCAATGATTTTGATATTAATTATCACTTCAGCAACTGCAAATATGCTTGGTTACTTTATCTTGCTCGGTAGTACTTCAATGATAATTAGTAATGTTACATCACAATTGATTCCACCACACTGACTAATTTATTTCATCCTCAAATCACATTGATAGCGCAGAAAACCATCGCGCTTCTTATTAAGAAAAGGGAAGCCCTTGAATCGAAGTCAAAGACTTCAGGGGATGGGACCCTTATGACTAGAGCATTTAGAGGCGGTATAGATAGTAGAAAAAAGGCACGCGCACCAACAAGAATACGTAATTGGAATCCAATCCGAGATCTTAGAGGTTTGAAAACACGAACATCAACAACTGGCAGTGAAATGGGACCTCTTGTCGATGTTCCTGCAATGATAAGAATTGAAGATGAACACTGGGTTTTCGAGAGAGTAGAAGAAGGTGTACTGCAGAATTTAACTCATCGATTAATCATTCACGATTCAACTGGTTCAAAGACAATTGGCGCTACTGCAGATATGGATACTGCAATGCAAGTAGCACAAAAAATGGCGACTTTGGAAAACAAAATCGTAATGATTAGGCCAATTTAGAATAGGTTCCAAATCGCTGAAACGACACCTTGGTTAACAAGGTAGAAGAATACCCCAATAATGATACATGCGCTGTATACTTGCATAGGAGTAATCTTCCAAGCATGCTCTGATTCTTCATCAAAATATCGAATAAGTCCAGCTGCTTGCTGGATTCCACTACCCTCTGATTTCTTCTTTGAAGCCATTTCAACCGAACCATCCGAGTAGCATCCCCTTTATCAACGCGACGCGTCAATAAATGAGTGAATTAATTCCCTATTCAGCCTCTGTTAAGTCAATTAATGGTATTGTTTGGTCTTCTGCTGGATTGATAACCAAGTCCTCATCAAAGCGGATAGTTTCTAGGGATTTATCGATTACCGAGCCACTGTTTTCTTCGTTCATTGCATTATCAGGATTAGCCTCTATCAGCGATGCTTCTATCCGAGCAATGGCTCTTTCTACGCTTGGCAGGTTTTGATCTGCAAGGGCTTCTTTAGCGATATTCAAATCATATTTTGCTGAAGCAATACTAACTTCTGCTTTATTTTTTGACCAGCCCTCTAATTCATCAATTGCATTAGCCTTTTTCTCAACATTTCTTATTGCAGAATCCATTATTTCAATCATTTCAGTAGTGTTCTTTTTGCATAAATCAACAAAATTAAGCCAAGTTTTTTCATTACTTTCCAATGAAATATGTGGATATGATTTTGACATATATTTTCTTGCTGATCGAATATGTTTGAAACGCCATGGCTGCCAAGCAGAAGATGCAACTAGATCAAAAACCAGTCTTGAAATCACACTTGTCGGTCCATCGAGTTCAATGATATTCAGATAACCAGAAGTTAGTAGGCCAAACCCCCAATATGAATCAGAAGTAATTGTCACACTGAGAGGGCCGCTTACAGTTTTTAGTTTCCATTTCTGT
>DUKP01000018.1 GCA_013329295.1 Candidatus Poseidoniaceae archaeon | reverse complement strand
CAATCTGGAAACAGTGGTTAACATTTGACCCGCTTTACTCGATAAAACAAAATCAAAATTCCCTTAAAAAATTGGATTTCTTGTATATCGATTGCGGTAACAAAGATCAATACGGCATCCAATACGGTAGTCGAATTCTAATCAAATCATTACAAGAGTTTGGAATCGATCACCACTGGGAAGAATTTGAAGGCACCCACTCAGGTATTGAGCATAGGCTTGACATTAGTATGCCATTGCTAGCAAAAACACTCCATAATTGAGCCGATTTATTCATTGCCTGTCTACTGCTGGAATAAATATGGCTGATAAAATGGACTACGCCAGCGCTGGAGTCGATATCGACCTAGAAGGCTCAGCTGTCGCTTCTCTAATATCTTCACTAGGGAAATCTGTGCGCCAAACTGGGACACCTGGCGCTCCTGTGGATTTGCCCGGTGGATTTGGCGGCATGATTGAATTTGGTGACCATTTACTAGCATTAGCAACTGATGGAGTGGGTAGTAAATTGCAAATTGCTTCGATGTTAAATCAATGGTCTGGTGTTGGGATAGATTGCATGGCAATGAATGTCAATGATCTGCTTTGTGTTGGTGCTGAGCCAATTGCCTTTGTTGATTATGTTGCGGTTCCGAAGCCTGACCCGGAAGTTCATGCTGCTCTTGGTGCATCACTTGCAGAAGCATGTCGTTTGGCACGAGTCACTCTTGCTGGCGGTGAAACCGCGTCTCTTCCTGGCATTGTTACCGAATTAGACTTATCTGGCACAGCTCTTGGTTATTTGAAAAAAGGTGAAGCGATAACTGGAGAACATTTGCAAAGTGGAGATGTTTTGATTGGACTACCATCTTCTGGAATCCATTCAAACGGATATTCTCTTGTACGTAGAATCATGGAGCACTCTGGTATGCAATATACCGATACTGCTCCATTTGACTGTAATAGTTCTACGAGGGAAATTTTGCGTTTTAACAAAGATAATGATGAAGTTAGTTTAGGAGAGGTTTTTCTCAACCCGACTAGAATTTATTGTGACCCTATCGTAGATTTAATCAAGTATGCTCAATCCAGTGAAAGCGAATTTGGTGTACAAGATATCCGAGGGATTTGTCATGTTACTGGAGGGGGATTGTCTAACTTGCTAAGACTACATGACAGTCTCGGATGGGAGATTAGTAATCCTCTAACTCCCCATCCTGAATTTAATTGGCTTGCCGAGAGCGGTGGAGTGGATACGTGGGAAATGTATCGGACATTCAACATGGGATGTGGCATGATTATTGCAGTCAATCATCAATACGCTGATGGCATTTGTGCTTGGTTACAAGCAAAAATGGCCGGGATACAAATTATTGGCCATGTAGTAGATAATGGAAGAAAGGTAGTTCATTCCCCCCTGGGAATTGAATATACTCACTACTAAATTCACTTTAGTGCAGAAGTAATTTCTTCATTAAGTCCTGTAAATCTATTGGATAACTCATTCATTGCTTGATTAAATGCAGTAACTGGATCTAAGCTGCCATCGGTTTCATAAGACAAAACATAACTTCCATCAACTGGCTCAATTGAAATTGCTCCATCAAAATCTGCTTCTCGGCCTGTACCTGGTCCAACCTGGTGAAGAGCCTTTTCTAAATCTATCACGGTATTTACATCTTCAACCGTCTTATCCTTGCCGAATAACTTTGCATTGATATCTCTGCCATCGGTGGTCTTTAGGTTAAGTGAAAAGAGTGTTTCTGCCTTCTTAGCGTTGTTTAGCTTGACGATGTTTCTCCCACTAAATCCTACACCTGCAACAGGTGACCATTTTTGGTGGCTTGAACCACGGCCGAGTGTTGCAAATGCATACAACTCTAAATATTGCCCCTTGGAAAGGATGGTAATTGGAATTCTCCTATGTTCCTCTTTGATATCGTACATAGGATCCGAAATTGTCTTCAAATCTCCTGCATAAACAGTGATGTAGTCTTCTTCAACATCTGGCGCTGGGCCTTGAGCATTCAATGAGTAAAGAACTTGACACTGTGGACAGCCTTTCTCTGCCTCTACCATCTCAATACATACTGGACAGGTTTCAAAATAATCTAATTTCTCTTCTGGGTATGTTGGAACTGGAATCATTGCTAGCCTGTGTGCTAGCATTTCATCTGGAAGCACGTTAACCGATTCTAGAATCTGTCCGTCGTCTTTTTCTTCAACTCCTTGACTGATATTAACTCTAGTAATGGCGAGTTTTGGTACATCGGAAATAAGAGCTCTTCTAATTGCATTTACTTGGGAAGCATCGGTTTCACTAAGTGCGATTCTAATCGAGTTTTCTTTTGGCCAGCCTTCTACAATCTCTGCTTTCACCATATCACCTCTGTATCATACACGTCGGCCACGTCGGCCGCCTTTCTTCTTGGTCCCATCGTGAGCGATTGGAGTGACATCTTCTATTCTAGTAATTGTCATTCCAGCACGAGTTAGTGCTCTAATTGCTGCTTGTGCGCCTGGTCCTGTATTATTTGACAAATTGCCCCCAGGTGCTCGGTATTTAACGATTAATTGAGTGAAATCTTTGTCTTTTAATGCATCTGCTAACTTTTCAGCAGCTCTAGTAGCAGCGAATTGTCCACCACTATCCTTAGATGATTTTACCATTTGTCCACCTGAACAAGTGGTGATAGTTTCTGCACCTGTCAAATCCGTGGCAGTCATCAAAATGTTGTTGTATGAACTGAAAATGTTGACGATTGCTCTACGAGTCATCATTCATCGCCTCCTGTTTCTTCTACCGATGGTGCGGCTTCTGCTGCTTCCTTTACTTCAGCAGCAAATTCTGGAGTTGCCTCAGGGTCGACCTCGTCAACAGCATATTCTGCCTTTTCACGGCGTCCTTCAATCGCTTTTCTAATTGCATGTTCAGGATTGTTTAAACCACTACTTGGGTGATACTTGATGAGTTCTTCTTCATCACGTGAAACTGGATAAGATGGAATGGTAACTTTTTGATCGCCAATGCAAATCAATCCATGATTGACCAATTGTCTTGCTTGCTTCATGGTTGCAGCAAG
>DUKP01000160.1 GCA_013329295.1 Candidatus Poseidoniaceae archaeon | reverse complement strand
TCGGCGCTCACAAGCAGGGCATTCAATTTCAATTTTAGGAATATTAGGTTTAACAATAAACTGACAATCACAAGATGCACATTGTAAATTAGCCGGCCTTGAATCAACTCCAACAATTAGCACTTTATCGCATCCAGGACAACTTACCTTCTCTTCGAGCCATTTATTTCTAGTACCTTGATGTTCAATTTTAACTCGTGCAGAACACATTTCACATTGAACTTCACCGAGTTCAAGTGGCAACATCTCATCACATTTTGGGCAAGACAAAGCTGGAGGAGAAATCCTAGATTCAACAAATAATTCTTCTGTCATTATCTCACCTAATCTTCGCTAATTAAAGCTATTTTTTCAGGAACAAAATTCCATGGTAAATTTAGTTCGATTCCAAGTTCTTGTGCTATTTTTTCTAACAGTAACTTTGCTCCAACTCGATCTCTTGAGCCTTCAAGCGAAATGACATGTGCGTTTTGTCCATCCAAATCTAAAGGCGCTACTTGAGTTGTAATCGGAGCAGGAGTAGAATTGGTTGTTGAGATTGACAAAATTTCTGGTAAGTCTACTGTTTGAGCAATTTTCCACCAGCGAGCTCTACCTTCATCACGATGATTCTCGATTAAACCTAATGATGTCAGTTTCTTTAGATGGTGATAGAGATTATACCTATCAACTTCTACTATGTTCTGTAACTGTACAGTACTCATCTCTGGTGTGTTGCTCAAAGAAATGTACAAACTTCGTCGAGTAGGGTGTGCGAGAGCGGCGGTAATCGGGTCTGCTCTTACTCGACTCATCCTCGCACCTAAATGGTAGAAGTGCTACTATGGTTTAAGATGTCGCGTGATTTTGGTTTGGCAAAATAAGATTTGATGAATCGCCGCCAAAGTAATGTTCTCTTAATTGTTTAAACAATTGAACAATATCAAACCATAAATTCTTCATTGTTAGATACAGCATAGAAAACATATTTCCTTTACCAGAAAGTCTTGCCCCATTTAGAATAACCAATAGAACTGACCCCTCATGTATTAGTACGCCGACCCAAAGTTGATCGTAAAACTGATTGATAACTGAAACCACTAGAATCATGGTAATAGAAACAGACATGAGGATGTTACCGATTAGTGCTCGGTTCATTTTTACCGATAGATCGTATAAGTCAACTAACATCTTTGGCTCATCACCAGGGAACATTATGTCTGCAGCCTCCAAATTTACCGATTCTCCGGTTCCAACTGCAATACCAATATCAGCCACTGCTAAAGCTGCAGAATCGTTGAAACCGTCTCCTACCATCATTGTGACATGGCTTTTTGAACGGTCCTCAACCCATCTAACTTTGTCTTCTGGCGATAATTCACCAAGAGCAGAAGATTCTGGTAGGCCGACACTATTGGCAAAAGCAGTAACCGATGATTGTTGATCGCCAGATATTATTTCAACACTAATTCCTCGAGCAATAAGGCTGTGAATCAATTCTTTACTTCCCTCTCTTGTATCATCATGAACGAAGGTAAACAACGCGATTGCAGATGAATCCTTGGTTAATACGCTTGCTCCAAGACCTTCTTGTTTAGCTTGTTTAATTGCATCAACAAGATCATCTGGCACCGTTATTTTGTGCTTACTAGCCATGTCAGCACGAATAAATGACACCTCGTTTCCGCTAGCAAACCCTTTGACTCCTGCTTCAATATCTGTGATTCCAGCGACCGAAGTAGGTTTGATTGATTCACTCTTCAAATATTCTAGAACGGCAATAGCATAAGGGTGTGATGAACGCTTTTCCAAGCCTCCTGCCAAAGCTAAAGACGATTTTCTTTGACGCCCTTTAGCGATTATAATTGAGCCAATCGTTGGTTTTCCTGAGGTCAAAGTACCTGTTTTATCAAGCAGAACATGATTGACTTTAGAGAGTCTTTCAAGAATATTTCCGCCCCTTACTATGGCGCCCATTCTTGACGCTCTACTTAGAGCAGCAGCGTGTGGCATCGCAGCAGCAAGTAATAGTGCGCATGGGCAAGCAACTACCCAAAGTAGTAGAATTATCTTCCAATTATTTGTTGGGAAAAAGAAGTACCAAACCACTAATGCACCAAATAATACAATTGGCACCCAAATGGCTGTGAACTTTTCGATTTGATTTTGAATTGGTGCTTTTTGTTCTTTGAAACTATGAATCGCATCAATCAAACCAGATAAACGCGAATCTTCTCCAACCGCGGTTACTTCAATCAATACAGGGCCACGCGATAGGACTAAGCCAGCATTTAGCTCATCTCCTTTCTCAACTTCTACTGGAGCGGATTCCCCAGTCAAAGGTGCTTTGTCTAAGGCTCCAAAACCATCAACAATAATTCCATCTGCTGGAATTAATTCACCACTTCGTACTTCCAAAATATCTCCAATATTTACTAAATCTAATGATATTATCTCATGCTCTTCAACTGATTTATCATTATTTATTTGTGGCGCTTCCAATGGTTGAAGTGTTGTTGAAACCGGTTGAAATGAGAATGTGGTAAATTGTTCGGTTTGAGATAATTTTATTGATGGATTCAAAACCTTTCTCGCAGTTCTAGGGATTCTATCTAGTCCACCTTGCATTAACTCACGAGCATTTTC
>DUKP01000188.1 GCA_013329295.1 Candidatus Poseidoniaceae archaeon | reverse complement strand
GGATGACTCCTCATCGCCGAAACATCCTGCTAACATTGCTGAACATAGCAATAATGACAACAGAACTGCCCGCTTCGTGAAGCCTCGCATACAATTCGATGAGCGGCATGAGTAGATAAGGCAATGCCAATAAAAGTGGTTTTTTACGCAAATTCTACATTAATCATAGAAAATCGTCATCGGTGGTTTGAAAATGGGTAAAGCCGGCGGTTTGTCTAACGAGGTGGGGTAGTCTGGATATCCCGTCGGGCTCATAACCCGGAGATCGATGGTTCAAATCCATCCCTCGTTACCATTAACTATACTCGTAGTAGTCATGTTTAGGTTTTAGAGAATCTAATGCGCTTTGCAATTTAGCATTGGCTGCCATCTCTCCACTTTGTATCGCATTTATTTGAGAATTAATACGAGATCTTTGTTGCTGTGCCAATTCGTTGTTTTGTAAACCGTTTAATTCTAAAGCGTGTAGAATTTTTGTTACCTCTACCGATGGTAAATTTTCTGGCTGGAGGATAAATGTTTGACCAGTTTTAATCACGGGTCCAGAATTACTTAATGATCTAAGAAATAAATCACTCATCTTGTTATCGTTTTCAATCATTAATACACCATCAAGAGTTGAAGCCAGGCAACCGCTAGATCGCTTAAACGCCTTGACAAAAAATGATTTTGCTTTACGTTTTTTTCCAGCAAGAGCAAAACATTTAGCGCATCTATGTAAATCTTGAAAGTAATGACCAATCATTTCATTTGATTGGATTATTTTTTTCCTCTCTCGTAAAAGCGTCTTTGCTGATGTAGTCGAAAGTGCCACTTTGTTACGCATTACCAAAACATCACACAAGATTTGTAAGCCTCTAATTAGCATAATTTGGTCTTGCTCGGAACGTTTTTTATTTTGTAGAAACATATCAGTAAATTGTGTTGCCATGACTTCTGACATCTCTAACCTACCATCTCTGATGTAACTTTCAAGTTGCATCAGCGTCTGATTTGGGTCATTCATTCCAAACATGCTTACAACACACCGATAACCTACTATCATTTCATGCCTTTGTAAATTCAATTTTATTTGGCCAAAGTTGTTGTAGCAATAACAACTGGCTTGACTACGAGCAAAATGGTATCTATCGCAATTACTGGTAGCCCAGCAGTGGGCAAAACAACGGTATCACAACTTCTAGCTAGCCAGGGGTGGGAGGTATTGACAGTGAGTGAATTGGCTAAACAGTTTGAGTGCCAAGGTGAATTTGATGAATCTATGGATAGTCTAGAAATTGATGTTCACAAGTTGTCAGAGGAATATTGTCCTGACGGAGATAATGACATTATAATCGATGGCCATTTATCGCATTTTCTTGATGTTGATGCGATTGTAATTTTACGTTGCCAGCCAGATAAGTTACGTGATAGACTCGATGCTCGAGGATATGCTGAAGCGAAGGTTAACGCCAATGTTGAATGGGAATTAATATCTGGAACGTGGGCAGAAATATTAGAATTTGAGATAAACCAACCAATCTTGGAATTAGATGTAACAAATGATTCGCCAAGTGATTCAATTTCTAAAATAATTGATTGGATAGATAGTGGCTTCGAAGTACCCCAACAAGAAAAAATTGATTGGCTGAATCAGTAAATGCCATCTTCATAATATTAATTTAGTATACTCATAAGTCAGTACTGGTTGAGTATGGGTCTTTCAAAAAAAGTTGTTGGTTTCGGTTTAATTATTGCGATTTTAGTTGGCGCAGGTGCAGCATATTTGCATTTTAGTGAGTCAGATTCAGAATCAGGGTTTGTTGGTTCATGGCGCATGGTAGATGGCGAAGAAAATTTGAGTTTCAAATCTAATGGCGACTATTGTGTAACTTATGGCTCGGAAGAGGTATGTTGGGCAACTTGGGAAGAAGACGGCGACGCAATTATTATCAAAATGAATGAAGAGAATAGTTACGTAAAAATGCAATGGAAGATGGATGGCGATAATTTATTGTTAAAGATCGTCGAAGAGTCTGCAAATGGAGAACAACAAGAGGTACTTGATAGCCCTTGGACGACACTTGAACCTCATGATGGTTCAAATACATTCACGCCACATCCTAATCACAATATGACCGCACCAAACATGATATTGTTAGATGCTGATGGAAACCTTTCAACGAATTCTACCGATGAACTTGCGGTATTGTTGGTTTTGGGAGATGGAGAAGTAAGTTGGGATGATGTTTTAATTACAATATCTATTGATAATGGTACCGATTATGAATGTGCAAACCCGGGACAGAGCAGCACTGGTTACTTATGTAAATTACACTGGGATGGAACTAATAATACCATTATTAAGGGTTATAATATCACGATTCTCGAGAGCGATTTCGATTTGTGTAATGGTGAATGTTGGCTAAGTTATGACATTACTGTAATTAATTCAAACAGGTCTAGTGGCAGTGCAACTTCAATTCAATAAGTTAGGATTTTGTCATTTGATTAAAACTCCTAATTAGGATGCAGAATCTTCCGTAACAATGAACCCCTGAATTCATCTCGGAGAGATTGGTCAGGGGCATGGCATTAGAGAAATTGAGAAATTTGTGGGAGCGAATATTAACCCCAATCGTAGAATCACTATCTTGGATGAGCCCTGCAACAATCACTTGGCTAGCCTTGCCAATAGGGGTTCTTGGAGGACTTTCAGTATTTTTGGCTTCTGAGGATCAGTTAGGCGCCTCAATGCTATTGGGAGGAGGTGTGCTGATTACCATGGCGATGATTTTTGATGGTCTAGATGGCCCTGTTGCGAGGGCAACTGGTAGAGTTACAAGATGGGGCGATTATTTAGAT
>DUKP01000159.1 GCA_013329295.1 Candidatus Poseidoniaceae archaeon | reverse complement strand
CATGCTAAACAGAAATATCGAGTCGAGGATAAGTAATGATATTTACTCGAGAAATGGCAATTTTCCTTGTCGCATTTGACAGTAATGATTGAAAGCCGAATTTCTATGGCTAAAAATGCCGAGGGTATATCATGAGTGAGGAAATTGACTGGGATAGTCTAACCTTTTCCCTAACTCCAACCGATACTATGTATATCACTGAAACCGGTATAGACGATGCATGGATGCCAGGCGATTTATTACCATATGGTGATATGAAAATCTCTCCAGCGGCTGGAGTATTGAATTATGGCCAAGGATTATTCGAAGGAATGAAAGCTTATCGTACATCCAAGAACCGAGTAGTTTTCTTTAGACCTGAAGAAAATGCTCGACGAATGCAGCGAGGAGCAGATCGATTGAAAATGCCTCCAGTACCAGAATCAATATTTGTCGATGCGGTTGAACAATGTGTACAAGCAAATCTTAGATGGTTGCCGCCAATGGGCAGAGGTGCAATGTATGTACGGCCTCTGCTGATGGGTTCTGGTCCAATTCTAGGTGTTGCACCTGCTCCATCTTATCGATTCTTAGTCTATGTCACTCCTGTTGGCCCTTACTTCAAAGGTGGAGTGAAAACGATTGATTTACTAATTTCAGATATTTATCACAGAGCTGCACCCGGTGGCTCTGGTGGAGTCAAAGCAATTGGCAACTATGCACCTGGTATGATGCCAAGCAAGGATGCTAAATCAAAAGGCTATGCTGAGATAATTTACTTGGACGCTGAAACTCATACTTGTATCGAAGAAGTAGGTGCTGCTAACTTCTTCTGCGTCAAAGATGGTGTATTGTATACGCCTGAGTTAACTGGTACAATTTTACCTGGAATAACTCGTGACAGTATTATTCAACTTGCTCGACATGCTGGAATAGAAGTGCATGAAACTAAAGTTACTGCTGAATTTGCTATGAGTGCAGATGAGGCTTTCTGTTGCGGAACTGCAGCTGTTATCTCACCGATTGGCTCGATTACTAAAGGCGATGTCAAAGCCACTTATGGTGATGGAAAGCCTGGCCCAATGACTGAGAGATTATACAATCAGTTGGTTGGAATTCAAAATGAAACTGAAGAAGATATCTTCGGTTGGCTGCACGAAGTACCGCTTTGATTAACGCTTCTTGAAGCCTGAACGCTTCTTGAAACTTGACCGTGATTTTTGTTGTCCAGATGATTTTTGTCCACGTGATTTTCGTTGAGAACGTCCTCGCTTATCACCAGTTTTAGGACCTTCAGCAACTCTCTGTGCTTCGTTTTCTTTGGCATCTTTTTGTATTTGGCGCCATTGACCACCAATCATTTGGAGCAATTCTTCTTTATTGCTAGCACCAATAGATTGTTTGGCACCTGAGCGTGAAACCCATAATCTGCCTTCTTTACCATATGGCCTCTTTGGATGAGAAATATTCTCCTCACGCTTGATTTTCTTTAAACCAACTCGTCTTGCAGCATAGAATAATCCTTCAAGATCAGGTTTTAGAACTGAAGAATCTCTTGGAACTCTGCGACCACTACGACGAGAAGTCTTGGCATCAAAATATCCAGGCCAAACACAAATTCGGTCAGGATTGTGGTCCATTGTTTCACCTTGGCGCAAAGAACGCAACCTGCGTTCACTCGATTAGCACGCCGTTGATGACACCGTCCTTACCTGGACGAGAAGTAACTCGAACACGACCTTTGTCGGTTTCGATGATAGCACCCTTGACCAGTACGTTTCGACGTACATAGTTAGGGTCTGATTCGTTCTCAACAACATTCTCAATAGTTCCCATTGTGGTCTTTCCAGTCTTTGGGTCATTGATTGAGACTCTATTTTCAGATAGAACACGAACTAGAGTATTACCGCCAGTTCTGCGGTAAATCTTTCTCTTTGGCTCTCCAATTTGAGCGATTTGCTTTTCTGTAGAGATTTCAGTAGAGCGCTTACCGCGAGCCTTTACCAATCTTCCACCACTTGGTTTTCTGCGTGAAATTCCATGCCATTGAGCCATTGTGTTGTCTCCTTGCAGAACACACCGACTGGCGAGGCATATATGAAAGCAACCCTCATTCACATACTGTGATTATCTGAGAAATTATCGTGCCATCAATCATTTCAAGTATCGCTTCTACCTTGTCGCCAGCAAATAATTGAGCCACTCCTGAAGGAGTCCCTGTGAATAAAAAATCACCAGCCATTACCGGCGCCCATGATTGCAAACTGATCATTTGTTGGCTTGGAGATATGCTCATTGACGAGAGATTTGCTGATTGGCGAAGTTCACCATTGACCAATAACTTGAGTGAGAATTGGCCATTACAAATTTCATCAAAATCACCTGTAAAAGGATGCAATCCTCCAATTACTCCACTGCCTTTGAAACACTTGCCTTTTGACCAAGGTAGTTGATCTGTACGCAGTTGTGACTGAGTTTCTCGATCGGTTAAATCCAATCCTACTGCAATTGCTTCTGGTTGCAAATCATTACCTAATTTGATGACACATTCAATTTCATGATGGACGCTTCCAGGATGTGCGGAGACTTGTATTGGGCCACTACGTTGTATGCAATTATTGGGTTTAACAAAAAATACTGGCTCTGTAGGTTGCTCGTTACCCAATTCTTTGGCATGTTTAGCAAATGTGCGGATTGAACACCATAGAGCCATGCTACTGCCAGTATTAACCGGCTCATCAATCACTCGCTAGCGATAACTGTCAAAGACTTGTACAAAGAGGCCCCCATGATGAGCAAGGATTGGAGTATCCGAAAGCGACGTCCGGTGCGCAGAAAACATATTGCCCCATTGCTAAAGGCACTTGAACAATCACTGGGAATTGACCTTTCGGTTGATGGTGCGTTTCTTGAAATGGCAGAATATGGTCCATGGCAGATGGTATTTGTTAACAAGGTGGCCATAGCAATCGAGGTCAAAAATGATGACAATGAACGTTTCGCTTTCTTAACACTCCGAGGATTTCTCGAACATAATGATGCGGCAAAATGGGTTGAAGTTGACCATGGTGCAATACCGTTTTTGATGAATGGTGCTGATTGTATGGTAGCAGGAGTTCAAGCTGCTGATGAGACTATTGAGAAAGGAGAGTTGGTCTGGATTAGAGATATGACTCATAAAAAACCATTAGCGATCGGTTGGTCAATTATGGCCGGTAGTGAAATGGCTGAAGCAAGTAAAGGCAAAGGCATCAAAACTTTGCATTGGTTTGGCGATGAGTTGTGGGAAATGGAGTCTTAACGGCACAAATGTTCGACTATACGCTCAACAAATCGACGCTGTTCAATATCCCAATCCTGCAAGGTAACTGTGCAAGACCCGCGACGGGCTGGCAACTTACCATCAACAAATCCAGCTTGGGTTAAATCACTTGCAACTAATGGGAGTGACTTACCTTTAACGTGCACCTTGACGCCATTATCAACAATCTTGACATAGCCAAATTCAAATTCTAATTTTTCTTTAGATTCAGAAAATTCCACTCCGCCTGCTGCCAAAAATCGCTTGATTGCAGAAAATATACCTGTG
>DUKP01000156.1 GCA_013329295.1 Candidatus Poseidoniaceae archaeon | reverse complement strand
TTTTTGAGATTAAAGACCAAATTGACAAATCAAGTAAAACTGCATTTTGGACTAGAATACCGGTAAATGCTCATATTGTTCATTTAGGTCTTGTATTGTTACTTATTGGACATATTACTACCACTGTATTAGTTGATAGAGGGGATGCAAGTCATCGCATTACTTTAGTTAAAGATGAAATTATTATCGACGGTGATTATGGTTTTGAATTCAATGAATTGATCGCTACTGAAGATGATTTGCAGGTTGGTGATGGTTTTGTCGGTGTGAAGATAACGGTATATGATTACCAAGACGGTGAATTCGATGAAATAGGAGTTGTTGAGCCTGGTATGCTAAGGTTTGACAGGACTGGAACTGCACGTTCAGAAGTAGACGTATTGACACGTTGGTCAGGTGACATGGTGTTTATTTTTGATGGTACACAAGCTCAAGGTCTAATGCAACAAACCTCTTCAAATGGTCTTGATTCAATAAATTTAGTTAGGGTTACAGTTTATGATTTACCAGGTTCTCATCTGGTATGGATTGGCTGGTCATTAATGATGCTCGGTATGTTGGGTGTAACATTCAGTGGAATTTCTAAAAACAAGCAACTGGTCTCAAGAACAGTCAAATTGTCCGAGCAAGAATAATGGTATTTTTAACCGAGATATTATGAAGGGGAGGTCAGTCGGGCGAATGTCCCTAAAGGAGGATATATCATGGAAGATGGAGCAATAATTCATGTTGATTACGACTTATTCAGCGGAGAAACTGGTGACTTGATTGAAACTACAAGAGAGGAAATTGCCAAAGAGCATGAAATGCACCAAGAAGGTAGAAGCTATTCTCCAATGGTATGCGTAGTTGGAAATGGTAATCTAATCGCTGGTTTTGAATCCGCACTAAAAGAGGCTAAGGTTGGCAAAGAAGTTGAAGTTGAAATAGCGCCAGTTGATGCTTACGGGGAAAAAGATTCTACTCTTGTAGAAACAATTAGTATTGACAAGTTGCGTAGAGCAGTACAAGATCCAAATTCATTGTATCTTGGTGCACCAGTAAACATCAATGGTAGGCAAGGATATTTGTCTTATTTGGCAGCAGGCCGAGCAAGAATCGATTACAATCACCCAATGGCTGGTAAGACTTTGAAATATGTATTCACTGTTATCAAGGAAGTCAAGGGCAAGGAAGACAAGGTCCTTGGATTGTTAGAATCAAATTCAGGGCATTCTGGCTTTGAAGTATCTTTCAAAGGAGATGACTTATCAATAGTTTTGCCCCAAGCAATGCTGTTTGATACTAATGCTGCAATGCTAAAGTTCCGCTTAGTTACTATGATTAGAGACGCTGTCGAATGTGGCAAGGTTTCTTTTGTTGAAGTTCACGAACCAAGAATCATTCCTGACCAAGACGATGACGAAGGCGATGAGGGTGAAGACCTATCGAAACTTTCAGTCAGTGACTTGAAAGAGCGCTTGAAGGCTAAGGGTCTACCAGTTGGCGGCAAGAAGGCAGATTTAATCGCAAGATTACAAGATGGCGAAGAAGAGTAATTTGCTACTATATTCTAACCTAATATTCATCAATTATAGGTTGTAGGTAGTTAACATGGTGACAGCAGCAGAAATTGAGGCTCTGTTCGAAGATGATGAGAAATCTCTTCATCCAAGTATCTTTTCACCTTTGGAAAAAGTAGCGATATGGTTTGCTGTAGCAGTTTTTACCATAGTATCATTCGGGCTAATATTTGCCAATGATTTCTTCTGGACTGACGGTTTGAAACCAATTGTCTGGGATCCTATTGTCAAAGACGCTGGAACAGCAGGTGATGCTGGATATTCTCCTGAAAACACTGCATTATATGCTACAACTGTACTGATGTGTGTAGTTATTTTACAGGCAATATTTAGGAAAATGGACTTGCCTGCTGATGATAGAATGATGTTTGCATTAATCTCATGGGTAGTACTTGCTCCAGTGTTAAGGGTGTTAGAAGATGCAGATTTCTTTAATTCCGATTTAGATTGGTTGTTAATTTCTCCAATTATTCATCTTCACCTTGCTCTTTGGCTTGTATTTACAGCGTTTATCTCACATCAATTAGCCAGCAAATGGGACGACTCAACCGAAGATGATGATCGAGAAAAGAGCCGCACAGTACTATTTATTGTCCTGGGATTACTGCTATTTTTGCATTGGAGTTTATTGTATCAGCCAAGTTATTCTTCTCATCCAGATATCGAAATGTTTTGGATAATTTTGAGTTTCCCAATCGCATTGTATTGTTTGTTTTGGATTTTAGTACGTACCGCTGATTGGCCTGCCCTAACAAGAGGATTGATTGCTTTTGGAAGTGCAACCTCTGTAATGGGCGTGTTTCATTGGTTCCAATTCATTGCTTCTCCTTGGCAACAAGAGAGTGGGCGAGTTGTTGATTCACAACCCTTGTGGCCAGCATTGATTGTGTTAGGTATTCCTGCGTTGGTTTGCTACTATCTCTATCGCTACGGTAAAGATGATGCAAGACATATGAAAATGACAGATTATGAGCCAGGTATTCTACCAAATGATATCACTCTAAAATCATGGGAAGAAGCTGGTGATAAGGTGGCAAAACACCCTGTTGAGCAATTATCCCGTAAGGCATTATTGGCTAACCCAATGGTCTTAGCAATGGTATTTGGTCAGTTATGTGATGGTGTTGCAACAATGGTTGGGGTCGATTTATTTGGCTATGGTGAGAAACACCCTGTCAGCGATGCTGTGATACAGTTCGGCATAGGAATTGCTGATTCTATGGGTATTGAGCCATTGATGGATTCCGCTAATCCTCCAGGTGCATGGTTATTTGCTGTTGTCAAAGCCTGTTTGGTCGCGGCAATTGTTTGGCTATTTGTTGAGATGCGAGTCGAAAGACGCCAGATTCATATGAGGATGCTAATTGTTCTCGCTGTACTAATTGTAGGATTGGCGCCTGGTTTGAGAGATATTGGCAGACTGACCCTTGATGTGTGATACACTACTTGAATCGTTAAATGTCGAGTCCTCTTGCCCTGTTATGAGGGGTACTATGGATAGATTGCCAACACGGGTAAATCGAGCAGATTCAGAGTATCAAATGCGAAAGGAACACAATACTTCGTTAATATCAACTCTTCGTGAACGTTTGGATGTAGCATC
>DUKP01000008.1 GCA_013329295.1 Candidatus Poseidoniaceae archaeon | reverse complement strand
ATTGTAAAATCATCAATATTTCCAACTTCAGAGGTTTCAGAATGCAAAGAAATCAGTAAAGGTAGTAATTCTTCGCGTACTGATGATTTACTTGCTCCAGTAATGTCAGTTAAGCGATTAATAATTGTTGAACGACCTTGAGTTGAGCCACGACGAAGGAAATTTGGATAACTTGGATATAATTTTCCCGTCAAATCTTGCTGATTGACAACAGATGCTGCTAGTCCAGATATTTGTGAAGACCAATACCACGAACGATGTGCAGTATTTTGATACATTGACATAAGCATTTTTGATGACTGACATAGTGCCCTATTGCCTCGATCAATTGCTTTTTTATTTGTAAAAATTGATGGGTTATTCCAATGAATCCAATTTAATAATTCAGATGGAGCTTTATCAATTGAAATTCCAAGTTTAATTGCATCATGTGCATGATTTGATTTGTATAATTCTGACAGACCAGGGAAAACTTCTACTGAAACATCCCTTTCACTTAATTCAACATATTGCATCACAGCATCTTTATCTATAGAATTTATACCGGATGCGCAAATAACCTGTAAATCTCTCACAAGTGCTCTTAAGTCACCAGGATTGTTGTTAGTGAGAGCCTCAATTGCTGCTGTATCATATTCAATACTTTCCGATTTTAATACTCTTCTTGCAATATTGCGTAGAGCATCTTTACTAGCCCTTTCAAAATTAATAGTCATTAATAATCTTTGAAATCTTTCCCTAGTGGAGCGCCAATTAGAAGATTTACCCCATAGACCCATCACTTCATTGCAAGCAAGTATCACTGGCTGCTTAGTTTCAGCTAACAATTTCAATAACTCTGCTTTACCACCAGTATCACCCTTCAATTGGACTGCTTCAGATGGATCTGCATTTACCTTAATGGCATCATTAATTCTTGTTTCACTAACTGAACGCAACCCACCAGAAAGATGGTCAACCTCATCAATTAAAATTAGAGTTTTTTTGTCATTCTCATCGGGATTAAAGAAAAGTGATCGATGTGTTGCTCCTTTAGTAGCAGCTTTTCTAATCGAAGCAGCGTTTCTAGCATCTGATGCATTTAATTCAATCACATTCCAACCCATGTCTTGTGCAATCGCTCTTGCCACTGTTGTTTTTCCTACACCAGGAGGACCAACTAACAATATCGCCTTATTTTTAGGAACTCCATTCTTCCAGTCATCTAGCCATTTTCGAATCTTTTGTCGCTGAGTTTCATTTCCCTCGAGATGACTTTCTGAGGTTGGACGATGTCTTTCAGTCCAATCGGAAACATCGGCCATAACTTCACCCTTTGGTGAAGGTTATTCAATTTTGACAAAATCAAACTCACTTTTTAGCAAATAATTACAGTTCATTGATTGGAACACGTGTTTGTACTCCTGTATCTCTTTGTCTAACTGTGACTGTAGCGTCTTCCAAAGATTGGTGGTCAACAGTAATACAGAATGGAATTCCTATTTCATCTGCCCTTGCATATCTGCGACCTATTGAACCACTGGAATCATATGTGGAAACTATGCCTGATTTTTCATTGAGTTTGTTGTTTATTTCCAATGCTAATTGCCCCATTCCATCTTTTTCGAATAGTGGGAATACTGAATAATCTACTGGTACAACATTAGGATTTAATTTCATCAAAGTGTAATTTTCTCCTTGCTTAGTAGTTTCTTCAAACGCATGATCAAGTATATGCCAAATAATCCTATCAATACCAAATGCTGGTTCCACTACGTGAGGTATAAACCATTCACCAGTAATTGTATCATTTCTTTGTAACCTTTTTACATGTTCTTCGTTGACTACAATTGTAGTCCCATCAATCTCTATTTCATGGGGAAATTTAGTTTCAGCAGGAAGTTTTTCTACGGCGATTTTCACCTTGCCAGCAAGTGACCTAAACGCAGGGCCAGCGACTGCTCCGTCTATTGTCCAACCATCAATAATTACTTCTTTTGGAGTTTCAAATTCTCTCCTTGCTCGCAATGTTTTACCTGTATATTTTTCATGCGCTTCAAGATCATAACAACCACGATGAGCAATACCAACGCATTCTATCCATCCATAAGAACCATGAATTTCTGCATCCCAACAATCTGTAGCATAATGAGCCATTTCATTTGATTCATGCTGTCTAAACCTAATTCTTGTTGGATCTATACCAACGTTAATCAAAAAATCAAAGGTTTTGCCGATGAAATAACCGACGGTTGCATGCCTTACTAAGCCTAATTCAACAGCTTCCTGAATAGAAATATTTACTTCGCCACGATCTTCACTAATCATTGTAAAAACAACATTTGACCAAGAATTAAAATCATGATTAACCGGCATTTCTGGATCAATGAAATATTCTAACTCAGCCATATTGAATTCTCGTAATCTTATCATCCCTTGGCGTGGTGAGATTTCATTACGATAACCTTTCCCAACTTGAACAGCACCAAATGGTAACTTTTCTCTAAAATGACGGTATAATGAAGGGAATGAAGTAAACATTCCCTGAGCAGTCTCAGGACGAAGGAATCCATTACGACCAGAATTTCCAGCACCAATTTTGGTATTGAACATTAGGTTTTGAGCCGAAACTTTGGACCAATTGATGGTTTCACAATATGGGCAAGATGGTGAAACTTTAGCAATCAATTCATCAAGTTCATCCTTTGATAAAGCATCTGGATTAGGGTGAGAATTCTCTAACAATGTATCTGCTCGACTTGCTTCTTCACAATCCAAACATGTAGTCATAAAATCTGAAAATTCACTGACATGGCCGCTAGCCTCAAGAACTTCAAATGGAGTAATTGTTGGACAAGATATTTCAGATATATTACCCAATGAAAGCCAGTGTTCTAACCACATTTGGTTTACTCTATTGCGAAGTCTACCTCCATTTGGTCCAAAATCATACAAACCCTTTGAGCCACCATGTATTTCGAAAGCAGGAAGAATGAAACCTCGTCGTTTCAGCATGCCAGACATACGTTCTAGTCTCGCTCCAGAATCTTCTACCATCGCCCTTACCATGATGGTCGTGTAGTTTCTTACCTTTGAAATTGACCATTGATATCAATAATTTATTGCCAATACGCATGGTTAAGAAGAGCCGCCGGCAGGGCCTAACATGGGAAATGAGTTTGATTATGATTGTATCATAATCGGCGGGGGTCCGGCAGGCAGTACTGTTGCAAGATATGCAGCTCAAGAAGGCATCAAAGTTCTTGTTGTTGATGCGAGAGATTCCATTGGTACACCATTGCAATGTGGGGAATTAGTACCAACAAATGATGAAATGAGAAGGCTATGTCCTGATGTTCCAGACATGGATGACTTATTCAAAACACCAAGTCATGCAATTTCTAGAAAATGTGACACCATGAACATCATAACTCCATCAGGAAAATCTCTTTCATATAATTTTGAAGGATTGATTTTGAATCGAGTAGCACATGATGAAGCATTAGTTGAGTTAGCAAAAGCAGCAGGAGCAGAATATTTGGTACAATCTTATGTGGAAAATGTTGAGCAAAATAGTGTCCACATTCGTGGTGGAAAAACTTACACTGCAAAGGTTATTGTTGGGGCTGGCGGGCATAATGACCCCATTCGAAGAAAATACTGGAACTCTAAATCAGTCAACATACCAGTCAAATTTGAGTTGAAAGAAGGAGATTATGGAGATGCTGTAGAACTTCATTTTGGCTCTATGGCACCTGGAGGTTATGCATGGATGTTCCCAAAATCAGAAGGTGCAAATATTGGTTTAGGAATACAGAAAAGTTTTGCTAAGGGTAAATCTCTGAATAAATATTCCAGTGAATTTATTGACAAGTATGATGGTGAAACAACTTTCAAAGGTGCTGGTTCACTTCCAATGTCCGGAACAATAAAGCGATTTGTCAAAGATCATTTTGTTCTGGTAGGTGATTCTGCAGGCATGGTTTTGCCATCCAATGGTGCAGGAATTACAATAGCAATGGTAGGAGGTAGAATTGCTGGACAAACTATTGCGAGACATATCAAAAATGGAGACCCATTAACAGATTACGAAAAGATTTGGCGAAAACAAATGGGTAGAGTTATGAAAAATTCTAAACGTTCATTCAAAATTGGTAGCATATTATTTCGAATGCCTGATAAATTGCTAGATTTGTTATTTAACAAATTAACCAAAGGGATTGTATGGAGAGCAGTGACCTGTCGGAGAATGTTTTGGATATTCTAATCCAGTACTAATTACTACTTTTCAAAAATAATTTCACCGATTGATATAGGCGAAGTTTTGAAGTAGTTGTTGCATCCAATGCGGACTATTGGGATAGGGAAATAAAATGGTAAAGATAGAGTATCTAGATAATCCACAAGATACTGAGGATCTACTTGCTATACTCTGCCCACCAGTTAGAAATTGGTTCAAAGATAAATTCCC
>DUKP01000092.1 GCA_013329295.1 Candidatus Poseidoniaceae archaeon | reverse complement strand
GCTTTGATTGCTTCACTATTTGGTGCAGGAGAAGAAGTTGAAAAAATTCTTGAAGAAGAATAACTCAAAAGAATTTATTTTCCGTTCAAACTCATTGGAGTATCCGTAGAGGCCCAGTAAAAAATGAAGAAAAGGATTAGTGTTGGAACAAGAATGAACATACCTAGCCCCCAAGATACACAAAGCGGTAGCGATGCGATCAGTCCAATTCGCATCAGTGAAGTAATATTTACTAGTCCAGCGTTTGCAATTCTATTAATTCCACGTTCTGCCACTCCAAAAAATTCGTTGAGAAGTAACAGAATAATTACTGGTCTAATTGATGCAAGTAAGGCATCTTCCAACACATAATCGTCATTCCAAAACCAGCCTCCGACTCGTTCAACGTACATGCCGTAGCCGATACTAGACAGTATAGCAGATATTGAAAAGGCTGAGACAGTGTACTTTCTACCCTCATTTACCACAAAATAACGTAACAAAAAGAGCAGATATCCTACTAAAATACAAAATACGATTGTCGCACCAACTTCGCTCTCTGAATCGGAGAATGCAAATTCCAACAACCAGATTGTGATGATTAATGAAACAAACAGTGAACTCAAGGCGATCTCAATCGGGAACCTTGACTTAGACACAAATTGAACTAATAATCACATGATATGATTATTATCCCTACGCGATTGAGTTTAGTGGGTGTTAGATTTAGTACTCACAAGGATTTATCTCGAGGGCTAATTTCGCTGATTTATGGCAAGTTCTCCATTACTTACAGATTCCAATGGAGGAATTGGATTTAGTGGTACTGACTTGATCAGCGAGCTTTTTTTCAACTTCTGCTTACCAATTATTCTGTTTATTTTTTTACTCAAGATTTATCATGATAATCGTAAAAGAAAGAAGCGTCTCGAGAACATGTTTCAAGATATAGACGGCATTATGACTTTGGAAGAAGAGGAGTCGTAGAAAACTGGTAAGACCTCACCCATTAAAAAAAATCATTCTAACACCGAACTTTGGTCCGAAAACATATTCCAACAACAACAATATGATTAACACAAAAATAACATTTTTGATTAACCACAATATGAGCCAGCCCATCAAAAGTATGAAAGATTCTCCGTAACCTTTCTTCCAATGTTCTGCCGTTTTCTGTACTTGCCGTATTTCAAGTTCAGTCGGCTCTTCGGTTGATTGAGATGGTGGCAGCCTTGATACATTCTCCACATCAAACACTCTCGCAGAATATGCTAACATTAGGTGTTGATAAACCAAGTCCCGATTAACAACTTTCTGTAATTGTGCACTAGCTGATGTGACTTTTGTTGACATTGCATGGGTTTGTAGTCACTACAACCGATATTCCAGAATATATCCAATTAGAATCACAATCTCGGGAATTAGCAAAAGCCACCACCACTTAGCAAGCCCAGCAACACTATCTTTATGTTGTATTATTTTCACTTCATGTTGATTGTTTTGCGTCGAGTGTCTTTCAATCCAGTCATCAGCTTCTGCAATTTTGGATAATTCTTCTAAGTATTCGTCTTTGTTCTCCTCCGTGATAGGCGGCGGAATGTCTAACTTACGGTCCATAGGATTCTCTCATTGATTAGTAATTATTTGAAATTGATAAAATCTGTCCCGACTCACAAGGATTGTTTTGAACATACTTAGAAAACAATTAATTAGAAATGAAACAAAAAAAATTTGTGGAAGAAGAGGCTTTAGAGGGAGAAGTTACTCTAAAGGGGCGTATTTTCGCTCTAACGATGCGTCTATTGGCTTTAGGACTCATTGTTTTATCACTAATGCTTTCCACTGAAGGACTATTTGTTGTAATACTGTTATTCGTCATTGTAGTGCCATTTGAAAAGTTATTTCCAAGGCACAAAGGACAGAAGGTTAGACGTCCAAAACTTGGAACCGATATCGGTTATGCCCTTGCATCACCAATTCTGGGAATACTTACCCTCGTTGTTGGTTTTTTCATAGCGGTAATTAGTCTAGCGTGGATCCCAGGATTATTGGTTGCTCCATATGTTGCCAAGATACCGACAGAATGGATGCCAATCATCGGATTTCTATTATTCGATTTCTTAGTCTATTGGACTCATCGTTTCTATCATGAGATTGAAATTTTGTGGAAGTTTCATTCTATTCACCATTCTACAGAACATTTGGATTGGGCAAGTGGCTTTAGAGCCCACCCGTTAGATAGTACAATTTTAGCACCAGCATTTGTGTTCTTGATAGTTGCAGGTTTCAGTCCAGAACTAACTGGAGCTTTTGCAGTTGCTCAATTATTGACTGGATTGTTTTTGCATGCAAATGTAAGTTGGAGATTAAAATGGTTACATAAAATCATCATTACGCCAGAATTTCACCACTGGCATCACACCAATGAGCGCGATGCAATTTGGACAAATTATTCGACATTCTTACCAATATGGGATGTCATATTTGGAACCTATTTCATGCCTAAGAATCGACGTCCACAAGTCTATGGAGTCAATGAGAAGATTCCAGATGGAATTATGTTACAACTTAGACATCCTCTCAAGGGAATGCCCAAACCATGGTGGTTTCTTTTCCATCCATTCAAATCGATTAAATTGATATTTTCAACTGCTAAGAATATCATAAAAAGCATGTTTAAATCAGCATTTAGGAAACGTGGAACTAAGCCCTGGGATATCTACAAATCGACCACTAATGACTCAAAACCAGAATTAATGGTCGACTACAAATAAACTCACAAG
>DUKP01000193.1 GCA_013329295.1 Candidatus Poseidoniaceae archaeon | reverse complement strand
ACTCCAAGGTCAATATCACCGATTGAGCGACAAATACCAGAACGATTTGCCGGTGAAAAATATCTTGTTTCATCAAAAACGTCATATGAAGGTAAAAGTTGTTTTTTGGCCACCACTCTATTGGTGTTTTCTCCATTTGGCGATGCGTTTAGTAATCCAGAACGTACTACCCCATTAGCAGGCAAATTCCTCTCGTGCTCGGATGGAACTGGAGTCCCAACAAGTACTGGAATATCCACATTCAGAGATTTAGCGGATTCAAATGAAGTAGTGATGAAATCTGGTTGCAGTAATAGATCACGAGGTGGATAGCCACAGATTGCCAACTCGGTAGCAACTGCCAATTTGGCTCCGTTTTGGTTAGCGATATTTGCTAACAATTCCAATCGTTTTGCATTACCTGCCAAATCACCGACTGTAGAATCAATTTGTAACAAGCCGATAATTTTGGACAAAAGACTCACCGTGGTTAACTAAATTTGACAATGTCGCCATTCTCGTCTTTGTACCACCATTCATTTGTATCTTTGTCATGGTACCACCAGTAACCGTCAGCGCCCATTACCCAATCGTTTTCTTCTTCAGTAGTAGCCTCTGATCCACCGGTTAAGGCTGCTGAAGCAGCACTTACTGATGCAGCAGGTTCGATTGACCGCTGTTCTTCGTATTCAGTTACACCTTCATCTTCGTAATCATCGTAGTCATCATAATCGATTTCAGATGAATATTCATCCCAATCATATTCAGAACGAGAGCCTCTACCTCTCGTTGCCTTTCTTGCCCAAATCAGTAAAGTCGCAATAATTGAGACGAAAATGAGCGCTACTACCGATCCGATAATTGGATTTACATCACCGAATAAGTTCTCGACAAAACCCTGTTCTCTCGCAGGTCGAACATCTACTGTTGGGCCTTTGGCTGTTTGACCATTATCAAGTTCAACTTCAATCCACTGTATACCTTCAGTTGTTGGGACCCAATCTATGGAGATTAGTCCCTTTCCTTCTGCAGGAATCTCCATGTTTGGCCTCTGTAAGACCTCTTTAGTACCGTTTAATCTTACGACATAGGCAGTAGCATCTACAGTTCCGTCCAATGAACCAATATTACTAACAAGAGCTTGAACTGAAGTTGATTGTCCAACTTCAAGAATCAATCGAGTATATGACACATCAAGTGGTCCAATAGTGAATTCTGGCCTCAACCACTCAAGATCCCATTGAGCGATTTGGCTACCAGACGGTGCGCCGTTCATTCCAGTTATTGCATTATCAGCAAGGTCTCTTCCATTTATCTTAATGAACAATATTAGTCGTTTTTCTATCATAGTGTCAGTAATCTCTGACAAATCAACATTGGCATAAACTTCCAGTTGTGTCCCTTCTATATCATCGCCCTCAAGCATCATAGTCTCAAAACCACTGACTAATCTATCTCCTGTATCTGCGTCTTCAACCCACCACTCAAGTTGTAATGATTCGACATCAAGTCCACCTTCTTCATTGATTGCAACTCTTACCTCATACACCTCAGTTTCGAGAATCGTATTAGGTCTTGGATTAATAATTTCAACTGGAGTAGGTCCTGTTCCGTCTATCAAAATCCACCTATTGTCTGACTCATCTGTGGCATCATTTCCTTGCCCAGATATACAATCTATACCCCATGTCAATGCTTTCTTGCCTGAGTTTTCTGAAGCTGTCACAACCGCAGTCCATGAACCATCGATTGCAGTAGTTGGATAGGTGACTCCATCAAACATTACACTAACAGGACAATCAAAGTCAGGTCTTGTATTGGTTTCTTGGAATAATACATCTCCAGATACTTCAAAAGAACTACTTGGAGCAATTCTCGCACCATCTTCTACAACAGTTCCTTGATTGATAATTAGTTGAATAGTTTCGTCAGGGATATACATGTCGCCAGAAGAACGCCATCTCAAAGTTGGGAAAGATTGTTGGTCGGTATTACCTGCACGGTCCATTACAATCAATTTAGGTTCACGTTTGGTATCACCTAAATCTGGTATCGTCCAAAGCAAATGGAATTCTACATTCAATGTTATGTCTTCTTCATATGGACCTGCAATTCCATCTTGCCCAACCATTTGACAATCTTCGATAACTAAATGTGGACTAGTCGTAGTACAATCTCCGGTCATGAAATCCCAAGAAATCGGCAACTGATCACTATTTTGCTGTGAGGCTAATTGAACTTCGACGACGCTTAAGTCAGAGCCACCATTAGGTTCATTCATCATGACATCGAATTCATAAGTTATCATTGGGTGAAGCCATGTCTGTCTACCTCCTTCCCAAGTAAATGCTGCAGTAGGAATTGATGGTGGACCATCAGCCTTCAATTGATACATGAAGAGGTGGTCTCCTTGTTCACCAGTTCCATTATCTTCTAGTGGATGGCCAGCGGCGTCATTACCCGTTAGATAAACGGCAACTTTGTCACCAATAACACCGCCACTATCGTCAAGCAATATTGTGTATTGCCCAACAAAAGCAGTCATATCATTAGGCAGCAATACATTTGAGAAAGACTCATACTCATCTGGACTTGGTTGACCATTGAAGTCATAATCGTTAACCCACTCTCGCCAAACCATTGCTTCAATGTTTGAAGGAAGTAATGGTTGGTCGGTAATTTGTACTTGGATTGTTTGAGTGGAAGATGGAACTCTGTGATCGTATGCTGCAACACTAGACCAATAAACAGATGGAACTACAGAATCAGCAAAGAACGTTCTCTCTTGCACTGCGTCATCAGTAACTCCTCCGCCAGCAAGTGATACAACTTCAACTCGCCAATCTAGAACTCCATTAGTGAATGGTACTGTATCGGTATAATTCCACATATCAACATCAAGCATTGTAGTATTAGCAATTTCATTACTGCCTTGATACAATGACAACAATGCATCTCCATCGGCAAATGATTCACTACCAGTCAAGCCTTCAAATCCAATATCGACTGAAATATCAACATCTTGCCCTGCTGGCAGATAATATTCATCACTCGGCAATTCGCCAAGTTCTGTTGAAAATGTGACACTTTTTATTTCCAAATCGTTTTCCAACGCTTTGGAGCCACCGGTAGTGCTGCCCCAAGAATGGGTTGCTGGAATTGA
>DUKP01000049.1 GCA_013329295.1 Candidatus Poseidoniaceae archaeon | reverse complement strand
ATGAAATGGTGCCCTGGAGTTGATTTTTCCGCTGGTTCCCTTGGAATGGGGCTTTCATTTGGAATGGGATGTGCTATCGCTGGAAGATTATCAGGTAGTGAACGTAATATATTTGTCATGTTAGGCGATGGAGAAATTCAAGAAGGTAGTATTTGGGAGGCTGCAATGGCAGCAAAACATCATGAGTTAGGAAATTTGAAAGTTATTTTAGATAGAAATAGAATACAAAATGATGATTTCTGTGTAACACAAATGCGGATGTTCGACATACCAGCAAAATGGGAATCATTCGGTTGGGATGTTATGGAAATAGATGGTCATAACATGGATGATGTTGTTAGAGGATTAGATTTCTTAGTCAACAATAATGATAATCCTGCTATATTGATAGCAAATACCATCAAAGGAAAAGGTGTATCTTTCATGGAAGATAATCCAGCTTTCCATGGAGCAGCACCTAATGATGAGCAATTTAAATTGGCTATGAATGAATTAGGCGAGGTGATGTCATGAGTCGTATGGCTGCTACACGTGATGGCTATGGGCAAGCTCTTTTGGACCTAGCAAGTAATGAAAAAGTAGTCGTCTTGGAAGCAGACTTAGGTAAATCAACAAAATCTCTTCACTTTAGAAAGGAATATCCAGAACGAACTGTATCATGTGGAATTGGCGAACAAAACATGCTGTTGACTGCTGCAGGCTTAGCATCTTCTGGTTACATACCATTTGCCAGTACATTTGCGATATTTACTGAAAGGGCTTTCGAGCAAATGCGTAATGGTGTTGCAAGGCCAAACCTTGCTGTACATTTATGCGGAAGTCATGGTGGCACACACACTGGAACTGATGGTTCATCTGCACAATCAATTGAAGACTTAGCTATTTTTCGAACATTACCCAATGTCATTGTCCTACACCCATGTGATGATGTAAGTACAAGAGTGTTGACTAACCAACTTGCTGAAATGAATCATCCATCATATACAAGAACTGCTAGAAATAAAACTCCAGTATTGTATGACGGTCGAGAAGAGGAAGTAATAATTGGCAAGGGAATTACATTGAAAGAAGGAAATGATGTTGCTATAATTGCTTGTGGAGTAATGGTTTCTGAAGCAATGAAGGCTGCTGAAGCATTAGCTGAAAAGGGTGTTGCAGCAACGGTAGTTGACATGCATACAATCAAACCTCTAGATGTACAATTGGTCCATAATTTAGCACAATCATGTGGCGCTATTGTTACTGCTGAAGACCATAGCATCATTGGTGGACTTGGTGGAGCCGTCTCAGAATATCTATCTTCCAATATTCCAATTCCTTTGGAGAGAGTAGGAGTTCAGGATCGCTTTGGAGAATCTGGACAAGCTGATGAAATGTTAGAGTTGATGGAGATATCATCCCCATATATTGCAGAGGCTGCATTGAGAGCAATCAATCGCAAAAAATGAATAACAGTATTATGTCAGAGTTATATGAAGACTAAAGCGTTAACATTGGTCTTCATAATTTTTGTATCGATTTTGCCTGTTGAATTTACAAGTCTTAGTGACTTAAAGGTATATGAGTCAACAAATTATGGCTGTAATGCTGATAGAAACGAAACTTGGACTGTCGGTTTAATCTACTGTACTGATGAAATGCAAGAAGGTTATACTTTATTTTCACCAATGGCATCCAATACCTCCTATCTAATTGATGAGTTTGGCAGAGAAGTACATCATTGGATCTCACCAGGTGATCATCGACCTGGATTATCTGCTTATTTGCTTGATAATGGCTCCTTGCTTCGAACAGCAAACCTTGGTCCAAATCAACCAGGTGAATTTACTGGAGGAGGTAGTGCAGGAAAAGTAGAGATGATTTCTTGGGATGGTGTTTTGGAATGGTCTTGGTCTTACTCTACTGAGATGTATCGCAGTCACCACGATATTGAACCACTGCCAAATGGCAATCTATTGATGATCGCTTGGGAATATAGAAGTGAAAGTGAAGCAGCAGAGGCAGGAAAATATCCTCAAGATGATTCTAGTAGAGCCGTGACTACTAGTTCTGTTTGGCCAGACAAAATTATCGAAGTAAAACCAATCGGCTTGGATGATGCAGAAATTGTTTGGGAGTGGACTTTTTGGGACCATATCATTCAAGATTATGATTCAAGTAAAGCTAATTTTGGCATAGTATCTGAACATCCAGAGTTATTGGATGTCAATTATATCGATGCAGCAGGTAGTGCATCTGGCGGAAGAGATTGGTTGCATTGTAATGGGATAGATTACAACGAAAATCTTGACCAAATTGCTATTTCTTGCAAGAATACTAATGAAATTTACATCATTGACCATAGCACAACTACTGAAGAGGCTGCTGGGCATTCTGGCGGTAATAGTGGAAAGGGTGGAGATATTCTTTATCGGTATGGCAATCCAGAAAGTTACCAAAGAGGCGGTCCTGAGGACCAAGTACTATTTGCTCAACATGATGTTCAATGGATTAAAGATGGCTATCCTGATGCTGGGAAATTAATGATTTTTAATAACGGTAAAGGCAGAGATATTCAATACTCTTCAGTTGATGTAATCGAAACTCCGATTGAAGGCTATAATTATTACATAGATAAAGAAGAACCATTTGGTCCTGAAAATCTTTCTTGGAGTTGGGATGATGGAATAGAGATGTACTCTGCCGCTATATCTGGAAGTACAAGGTTGTCTAACGGCAATACATTGATGACATTTGGTATACAAGGAACTTTAGTTGAAGTAGACTATACGGGAAAGATAGTTTGGAAATATATTAGTCCAGTTAATGATCTTGGAATAATGACTCAGGGCGATTCTATCTTTTCAAGTAATGGTAATAAAGTGTTCAAGGTATCAAGACATAGTCCTATGCACCCTGCTTTAATTAATCGAGATTTATCTCCAAATGATTACATAGAGAATTGGCAAAATAATTGCCCTGATATCGAATCATTGCCATTTGACATAGACGGAGATGGTTGTATAGATGATTCAGATAATGATGGAATAGATGATTCAATTGACTTATGTTGGGGCTTTGATGACAATATAGATCAAGATAATGATGAGATACCTGATGGTTGCGATCTATTAATCGATAGTGATAATGATAATATTGCGGACGAAGAAGACAAATGTCCAGGTCATAATGATAATATTGATCTAGATAATGATTCAATATCTGATGGATGTGATGACATAATTGATTCAGATAAAGATGGAATTAGTGACCAGCAAGATGTTTGTCCAGATTATGATGATCTAATTGATAAAGACAATGATTCTATTCCTGATGGTTGTGACAATATCATAGATTCTGATGAAGATGGAATAGGTGATGATGATGACTTATGCCCAGGATTTAATGACACTATTGATTACGATAATGACTCCATTCCAGACAGTTGTGATGATATAGTAACTGATAACAATATTGATGATAGTTATGAAGATAGTAACAGTATTTTCACAACACAAAACATATCTATTGGGTTAATTTTTATTCTTTTAATAGCACTATTTTTTACTAGAAAATCAAGCGGATAATTCATGTGGTGTCTATGATTCCGTAATTTCATGGAGTTCTTTTTAGACACTGCAGACGTCGACGAAATAAGAGAAATAGCATCATGGGGAATCCTTGATGGAGTAACTACTAATCCATCTTTAATCAAAAAGAGTGGACGTGATTTCAAACAAGTAGTTGCAGAAATCGCATCAATTTGTGATGGGCCTATTTCAGCTGAAGTAACAGCAATGGATACTGATGGAATGGTAAAGCAAGCTTTAGAATTGAAAGCAGAATTACCCGAAAATGTCATCATCAAGATACCTTGTGTACCAGAGGGTCTTGCAGCAACTAAAATTTTGACAGAAAAAGGAATTAAAACCAATGTAACATTGATATTTTCTGCTGCACAAGCGCTTATGGCTGCAAAGGCAGGCGCGACCTATGTATCTCCATTTATTGGAAGAATCGATGACACAGGACATGATGGTATGACTTTGATAGCCGAGATTATGGAAACATGGAACAATTATCCAGAAATTTCTACTAAAGTTCTAGCAGCATCCATTAGACATCCTACACATGTTCTACAATGTATTCAACTTGGAGCACATACTGCTACTATGCCAACAAAGATATTTAGACAACTAGTCAAACATCCACTTACCGATAAAGGAATTGATGGTTTTATGAAAGATTGGGCAGAAGTTGAGGCTGCTGGAAAAGCATAATTTCACAATAAGAGGATTATTCAATAAGAAGATTCCACCCCCATTCAAGGGGAGGGCATATCTTGAGCAGTGCTAGAGAACGCTTGAAAAAATTACTTGATGGTGATTTGGAAGCGTCAGATATCGCTGAGGATGCTTCACTAGTTAGTCTCGCAGACCGATTATATGGAATAAAAATCGCTAATGTTAAGCCGGTTAAAGCAAGAGATATGGATGGACAAGGTTCTGATTTGCCACAACCCGGTGAGCAACAATTTGGTCAAACTTCGAGTTTAATGGTTGAAGTAATTGAACCTGCATCGATGCCATTACCTAATTTAGCACATTTAGAGATGCCAGATTTGCCAAATAATAAGAAGAATTCTTCATTATTTTCATTGTTGTCGTTAGGCGGTTTGATAATTGTCATACTCAATTTATTTGGATTGTTTTCATCAATATTTGAAGGATCATGTAAGATTGGTGAATGCCGTTCAGAAGGCCAAACTAGAATCAATCTAATGGACTTCTACAAATTTGGAGAATCGGATGGTTGGTCTTATTCTTTACTAACTGATAGTATGAGTGGAGTTGGGGGTACAACTGGAGGGATTGGCATTCCAGACATAGTAGCCTTAATTTCTCTGTCTTTAGTTTTCCTTTTCCTAAGAAAGAAGTGATTATATGTCACCGGATGGATTTGTGTCCGAGGCTATTGCATATTCAGGAATGTTATTGATTCTTGGAGCTTTTTTATTGGAAACTAGAAATATCCTAGATAGTAAGAATTGGATATATCTAACAATGATGGCTTTAGGTTCTGGATTACTTGCGATTAGAGCTTTGTTGATAGAAGAGTGGGCTTTCCTAATTTTAGAAGTAGTTTGGTGTCTTGCTGCGGTAATTGCATTAGTTGGTTTATCAACTATATCTAACAAGAATGAATCAACATCTTCATGAGTGATAATCTCCTGAGTCAACAATATGAGCAAAGGCCCTGCCAAGGCAAAACGCGGAATACCTTCTAAAGTTGAAAACTTCAATGAATGGTATCCGTTTATTGTTGAAGCATCTGACTTGGTTGACAAGCGTTATCCAATCAAAGGTATGGATGTATGGAGGCCATATGGCTGGAAGAC